>CAMCZJ010000240.1 GCA_945886995.1 Asaia bogorensis | reverse complement strand
TACTGCTCTCAGATTGCTATGTCAGACGTGATCGGGTTGCTGTCATAGCATTTCGTGGTCGCGGGGCGGAGGTCCTGCTTGAACCTACGCATTCCCTGGTGCGTGCCAAGCGCAGCCTTGCAGCTTTGCCAGGTGGTGGTGGCACGCCTTTGGCCTCGGGAATGGCGGCAGGCTTCGCCATGGCGGAAGCCAGTCGCAAGCGTGGCCAAACGCCGGTGATCGTGGCGCTGACGGATGGTCGTGCCAATGTCACGCGTGATGGTGTGGGGGGACGTGCCACGGCGGAATCAGAAGCCTTCGATATGGCGCGTCTATTCAAGCTATCAGGTGTTTCAGCCTTACTGATTGATACGGCGCCCAGGCCGCAGCCTTTCTCTCGCGATCTCGCGCATGCCATGGGCGCGCGCTATGTGCCGCTGCCTTTCGCCGATGCGGCGCGCATGTCAGCCGCCGTGCGCCAGGCTGCGCGCGCGCCAGCCTCAGGGCCCTGATGCCATGGCTGCGTCCGGAGAATTTCCAGATTGGGAAAGGGACGGGCGCGATTGGCCCAATCGGGAATCGAGCCAATTTGTCGAAGCCGGCGGGCTTCATTGGCACGTACAGCGCATGGGGCAGGGGCCTTGCCTTTTGCTGCTGCATGGCACGGCGGCAGCCACGCATAGCTGGCGCGATCTGGCGCCGCTGCTCGCGCAGCACTTCACGCTGATTGCGCCAGATCTTCCGGGGCATGGTTTTACCTCCAGCCTGCCACAGCGGCGGGTTTCCTTGGCTGGCTTTTCTGAAGCCTTGCAAGCGCTGCTGAAGGACCTTCAGGTATCTCCTGATCTGGTGCTTGGCCATTCAGCAGGTGCGGCGATTGCGCTGCGTATGGCGTTGGATGGTACCATCGCGCCGCGCGCCATCTTCAGCCTGAATGGTGCCCTATTGCCGCTTGGCGATGAGCATTCGGCGTTCTTCACGCGCGCCGCGCAGATGATGGTGGGCTTGCCCTTTGTTTCCAAGCTTTGTGCCTGGCGCGCTTCCAAGCATGAAGTCGCCGCCAAACTGCTGCGCGATACGGGGTCTGATATCGGCCCGCGCGGCGTGGAATTATACACGCGGCTATTCGGCTATCCTGGGCATATTCGGGCCGCCTTGACCATGATGGCGCAATGGGAATTGCGCCCCCTGCTGCGCGAATTGCCGCGCCTTGGCCCAGCGCTTTTTCTGCTGGTGGGTAGCCGCGATCGCGCCGTGCCGCCCATGCAGGCGCGGCGCATCCAGGCCATCCTTCCCGCCGCGCGCATCATCACGCTGGAGGGACTCGGCCATTTGGCGCATGAAGAAGCACCGGCACATGTGGCGGATGTGGTTTTCAAGGAATGGTCGCGCCTTGCGCAAAATGTCACCGGAGCGGCGGCATGAGCTTCGATACCGTGCTTCCGCCATCTTACGCCAAACGAGTGGAGCTGAATGATGAAGTGCATGCGCGCCCACCGGAGATTCTGATCTCACCTTGCCGTGTTTCGCAGATTGCGCTTTTGCCGGCTTCGGATGAGGCGCGGGATGTGCCCTGGGCCGCACTTTGCTCACTGGCACAGCGCTTTTCCGTACCGCCCCCCGCGCCTGGGGCCAATCACTACAGCGCGGATTTCGGACCGTTTCGCCTGAAATGGGAAAGGCATGGCGAATTCAGCCGCTTCATGGTGGTGGTCGCGGGCGCAGAGCCTGAGGCCTTCGCGGCTGCGGCGATACATTCCCTGCCGGCGGATTGGCTGAAAGCCTTGCCGGGCCAAGTGATTGCCGCAGCGCATGTTTCGCTTGTCGCGGCCAAGGATGTACCACTTGCCATCAGCGAGATATCGCGCCGCTATTTCCGCGATCACATGCTGGTCGGCGGGCCCTTGGCTGGTGGGCAGGCGCATGCCTTCACGGATTTCCGCATCCAGGAGGATGGCTTCAGCCGTTTCCTGATTTTTGATGGTGGCATGTCGCCCTATCAGGCCGGACGGCTGTCGCAGCGCCTGCTTGAAATGGAAACCTACCGCATCATGGCACTGCTGGCTTTGCCGGTTGCGCAGGAAGTGGCGCCGCAGATCGGTGCGCAGGAACGGGAATTGGCGGAAATTAGCGCAGCGCTGGTGGAAGCCAAGGAACCGGACGAACCCTTGCTGCTACAACGCCTCACGCGCCTTGCGGCTGAAGCTGAAAGCCGCGAATCGCGCCATCGTTTCCGCTTTTCTGCGGCGGCGGCCTATTACGAATTGGTGCGTAACCGTATTCAGGAATTACGTGAATTGCGCATGGAGGGCATGCAGACCTTCGGTGAGTTTACCGAACGCCGCCTGGCGCCGGCCATGAATACCTGCAAGGCGGTCGCAGCACGGCAGGATATGCTCTCCCAACGTGTGGCGCGGGCCACGCAGCTTCTCTCGACGCGCGTTGACATCACGCGCGAGAGGCAGAACCAGGCCTTGCTTGCTTCCATGGAACGGCGCGCGCGCCAGCAACTCAGGTTGCAGCAAGCGGTCGAAGGATTCTCCGTCGCCGCCATCACCTATTACGTGGTTGGGCTTGTTGCCTATCTGGCCAAGGGCTTGGTCACTTCGGGCGTCGCATTCCATGAAGAAATCGTGACCAGCATGGCCATTCCGGTCGTCGCTTTGGTGGTGGCGCTTGGTGTGCGGCGCTTCCGCCGCCGGACAGCCGAAAATGACTGAAACAACAAATAACTGCCAACAATATTGGGGGGGCGCATGTCTGGACTGACCGGCATTTCGGCTGAGGATCTTGCAGCCTGCAACAAGCTATTGGCTGGCGGTTCCAAAAGCTTTCGCGCCGCATCCTTCCTGTTGCCGAGGCGCATCGCCGCCCCGGCCGCAGCGCTTTACGCCTTTTGCCGTGTTGCGGATGACGCGATTGACATGAGCGATGATCCTGCAGCCTCGCTTGATCTTTTGCATCAGCGTCTTGATGGCGCCTATGCCGGGCGGCCTTGGGACCATGTGGCGGATCGCGCTTTTGCGGCGGTTGTTGAGCAATATGGCGTGCCGCGCGCCTTGCCGGCGGCGCTTTTGGAAGGCTTCGCCTGGGATGCGGAAGGCCGGTTTTATGAGGATATTGCGGCGCTGGAAGCCTATGCCGCGCGCGTCGCGGCTACTGTTGGCGCCATGATGACCCTGCTGATGGGCGTGCGTTCAGCGGAAGCCGTTGCGCGCGCCTGCGATCTTGGTCTTGCCATGCAGTTGACCAATATCGCCCGTGATGTTGGCGAAGATGCCAAGGCGGGGCGCGTTTACCTGCCTCAATCCTGGCTGGCTGAAGAAGGGCTTTCGGCAGAAGGGCTGATCGCCAATCCTGCCTTTTCCCCCGCGCTTGGGCGTGTGGTGGCGCGGCTGCTTGGGGCGGCGGAAGCGCATTATCGCCGCGCTTGGCCCGGCATTGCGCTGCTGCCTTGGGATTGCCGCCCCGGGATTGGCGCGGCGCGGCTGGTTTATGCCGAAATTGGACGAGAAGTTGAACGCCAGGGGCTCGATTCCGTCTCTCGCCGCGCCGTTGTTTCCGGTCGGCGCAAGGCTTGGCTTTTGGCGCGCGCTGCCGGTGCGCTCGCCGCGCAACAGGATGGTGCGGATGAAGCGCCATCAGCGGCCACGCGCTTTTTGGTGGATGCGGTGCGCGCTGCCCCCGCGCCGGAGGGCCCGCCGGTGGGTGCTGGCTATGGCGAAAGGCTGGTGTGGGCGCTGGAATTGATGGATCGCGCGGATCGTGAGACGCGATTTGCCGCGCGTGCGTGAAAAAGCCTTGACATAAGTGTCAAGATAACTGGACAATCCGAAAGTAGCAAAAAACTTACATAGGGCTGCTGCGACATGCTCGCACCGCCCCTTCGGAGGTCCCGCATGGACGCCTTGGCCCGTATTGAGAGCAGCCTCGCAGACGCGGTGCTCTCCGCCGAGACGAGCGGCACCCCGCCCCGCCTCGCCGCCGCCCTGCGGCACGCGGTTTTCCCAAAAGGGGCGCGCATCCGCCCACGCCTGACGCTAGCCGTTGCCGCTGCTTGCGGTGATGACCAACCCAGGCTTGCCAGCACCGCAGCCGCCGCGATTGAGCTGCTGCATTGCGCCAGCCTGGTGCATGATGACCTGCCCTGCTTTGACGATGCGGATATGCGGCGTGGTCGGCCTTCCGTGCATCGCGCCTTTGGTGAGCCCTTGGCTGTATTGGCCGGGGATGCCTTGATTGTGCTGGCCTTCCAGACCGTGGCGCGGGCGGGCTGCAGCGCGCCGGAACGGCTTGGCCCGGTGATCAATGCCATTGGTGATGGCGTTGGCGTGCCCTTTGGCATTGTCGCCGGCCAGGCTTGGGAATGCGAACCGCGCGCCGATCTTTCCGAATATCAGCGGCAAAAGACCGGGGCGCTGTTTGCAGCGGCTTCGGTGGCCGGTGCCGCGGCGGCAGGTGTTGCCGATGCGGAAGCTTGGCGCTTGCTGGGGGACCGGCTGGGTGAGGCCTTCCAGGTGGCCGATGACCTGCGCGATGCGGTGGAAGATGAAGCCAGCATCGGCAAGCCCGTCGGGCGTGACAAGGCTTTGGGCCGGCCATCCGCCGTGCTGCAATTGGGCCTGGATGGCGCAGTAGCGCGGCTGAAGACGCTGGCAAATGCGGCAGTGGAGGCGATTCCCGCTTGCCCGGGCCGCACCCTGCTGCGCGCGGCCATGCTGGAAGAAGTGGGGCGGCTTTTGCCGCGCAAGCTGGCCACGGCCTGAACCATGGCGCGCGCCATGCCGTTGCCCCCGCAAAGGGCGGATGGGGATCAGGGGCCATCCTGGTCTGATCG
>CAMCZJ010000239.1 GCA_945886995.1 Asaia bogorensis | reverse complement strand
CATTGTGCGCTCGGGCGGGCCGGAATTGGCGAAGGAGCTGGAAGCGCAGGGTTACGGCGCCATCCAGGCCGCGGCGTGACAGCGGCACCACAACCAGGCGCGGCAGGCTTCCTCGCGCGCTATCAGGGCCTCAAGGATCATCTGCCGGGGGCGCGGCTGCCTTGGCTGGCGGCGCTGCGGGCGGATGCGGCGGCGCATGTCGCGGCGCGCGGCTTCCCGACACGGCGGGTGGAGGCTTGGAAATACACGGATTTGGCGCCAGTAGCACAGGCGGGTTTTGCCGAGCCGTTGACCGCCGTTGCCGGCGTGTTGACGCTGCCAAAGCCAAGCTGCGCGGCGCGGGCGGTGTTCGTGGATGGGCGCTTTCGTGCTGATCTTTCGGCGCTGGATGGGCTTGCCTATCGCGCGGCTTCTGTCGCGCAGCATTTGAATGCGCTGGAGGGCATGCTGGGCGCGCTGGTGCCTTTAGCCGAACATCCCATGACGGCGCTGAATACGCTGATGTTCGAAGATGGCTTGTTCCTGGATGTGCCGGCGGGCGTGGATGCCGGGCATTTGGAATTGCTTTCCATCGCCGTTGATCCAGGCCGGCCCTTCGCTTTCCATCCGCGCCACGTGATCCGCCTTGGCGCGGGAGCGAAACTCACGCTGCTGGAAACGGCGCTGGGTAGTGGCGCCCAATATCTGCATAATCCAGTGTTTGAGATTGATCTGGCGGAAGGTGCCGTGCTGACGCATGGGCGCGCGCAACAGGAAGGCGAAGGCGCCTTTCATCTTTCCATGATCCATGCACGCATTGCGGCTGAGGCGCGGTATGACACGATGGCGGTTTCTGCCGGTGCGCGGCTCACGCGCATGGAAATCCATGCGGCGCTGACAGGGCCCAAGGCATCCTGCCACATGAACAGCGCGCAATTGGCCGCCGGCCGGGCGGTGGTGGATACCACCACGGCGCTGGATCATGCCTCGCCGGATTGTGCCAGCCGGCAAACCTGCAAGACGGTACTCGCGGGCCAAGCGCGCGGCGTGTTCCAGGGCAAGATCCTGGTGCGCCGCGAAGCGCAGAAGACTGATGGCTATCAGATGAATCAGGCTTTGCTGCTTTCCGAAGACGCCGAGATGGACAGCAAGCCGCAGCTTGAAATCTATGCTGATGATGTGAAGTGCAGCCATGGTGCCACCATCGGCGCGCTGGATGCGGATAGCCTGTTCTATCTGCGTTCACGCGGCGTGCCGGCGGATCAGGCGCGGTCCATGCTGGTGCAGGCCTTCCTGCATGAAGCCTTTGAAGGGCTGGAAGATGATGTATTGCGTGAGGCGCTGACCGCCGCCGTGGATGGCTGGTGGGGTCGGCATGGAACGGCATCATGAGTTTTGATGTCCATCGCATCAGACAGGATTTCCCGATCCTGTCGCAACCGCAGCATGGCAAACCCCTGGTGTTTCTTGATTCAGGGGCGAGTGCACAAAAGCCCCGCGCGGTGATTGAGGCGATGACGCGCTGCATGGAAACGGCTTATGCCAATGTCCATCGCGGCGCCTATCGGCTTTCCGAATTGGCGACCGATGCTTACGAAGCCTCGCGCGGCGCGGTGGCGCGTTTCATCAATGCGCCGGATGCGCGGGAAGTGGTTTTCACCCGCAACAGCACCGAAGCGATCAATCTGGTCGCGCATAGCTGGGGCCGCGGCGTGATGCGCCCGGATCAGGCGGTGCTGATTTCCGAATTGGAACACCACGCCAATATCGTGCCCTGGCAAATGCTGCGCGATGATCGCGGCAATCCCCTACGCGTTTGCCGCGTGACGGATTCTGGCGAGTTGGACATGGAAGACCTGGCCGCCAAGCTTGCCGATGGCAAAGTGGGGCTGGTGGCGCTTGCGCATATGTCCAATGTGCTGGGCACCGTCACACCAGTTGAACGTATTGTGGCGTTGGCGCATGCGCATGGCGCGAAGGTGTTGCTGGATGGGTCCCAGGCAGTGGTGCATCGGCGCGTGGATGTTGCTGCCATTGGCTGCGATTTCTACTGCTTCACCGGCCATAAGCTTTATGGCCCAACAGGCATTGGCGTGTTGTGGGGCAAGCTGGAACATCTGGATCGCATGCCACCCTTCCTGGGTGGCGGTGACATGATTGAAAGCGTGAGCTTCGAAAAATCCACCTGGGCCAAGCCCCCTGCCCGGTTTGAAGCCGGCACGCCCGCCATCATTGAAGCGGTTGGGCTACATGCGGCGATTGATTACGTCAGTGCAATTGGTATGCCCGCCATTGAAGCGCATGAACGCGCTTTGGTGGACCATGCCATGCGGAAGCTGTCTGATGTGCCGGGCCTCACGCTGTTGGGCCGCGCGCAGGATCGCGGCGGGGTTTTTGCCTTCGCGCTCGACAATGCGCATCCGCATGATCTTTCCACGCTGCTGGACCGCGCCGGTATTTGCATCCGCGCCGGGCGCCATTGTGCGGAACCGCTGCATACGCGCTTCGGTCTGGAACAGGGCACCGCACGCGCTTCCTTCGGGCTTTATACCACGCCGGAGGAAGTGGATTACCTGGCCGGCGCGCTGGTCAAGGCGCGGGAGTTTTTTGCATGAGCGGCAATGATTTCTTCGGCGATTTGCGCGATTTATATCAGGAAGTGATCCTGGATCATGGCCGCAAGCCGCGTAATTTCCGCCGGCTTGAAGATGCGGACCGCACATCGCGTGGCGATAACCCCATGTGCGGTGACCGCATGGAGCTTTTCCTGAAAATGACGCCGGATGGGCATATCGCCGATGCCGCTTTTCAGGGCCGCGGCTGCGCCGTTTCCATGGCCAGCGCCTCGCTCATGACCGAAACCGTGAAGGGCAAAACGCCTGAGGAAGCACAGGCGCTTGGCACTGCCTTTCGTGATTTGGCGATGACTGGCCAATGCCCCGCCTGCGCGGCTTCGCTGGAAGACGCCATGGAAAGGTTGACGCCTTTATCTGGCGTACATGAATTTCCAAGCCGAGTGAAATGCGCGACACTCGCTTGGCATACGCTGAATGCGGCCCTTGCCGGCGCGAAGGAGGCGAGCAGTGAGTGAAGATACCGCCAAGACCGAAACGCCCGTCCACGCCGCCTGGACACCCGAAGGCGAGGTGAAGCCGCCCGCGCAGGCGCTTTCCGAAGATGCCGTGATTGGTGCGATTTCCACCGTGTTCGATCCGGAAATTCCAGTTGATATCTATCAACTCGGCCTGATCTACGCGATTGAGATCGGTGATGACGGCAAGGTGAAGGTGGAAATGACGCTCACCACGCCATCATGCCCTTCCGCGCAGGAACTGCCGAACCAAGTAGATGAGGCTGTGCGCGCATTGGAGGGCGTTTCTGAAGTGCTCGTGGAAGTGGTGTGGGACCCGCCCTGGGATCATTCCCGCATGAGTGAAGATGCGCGGCTCGCGCTCAATATGTTTTGAGGTGATGGCATGAATGCAACTATTGAAGCCAAACCCGCACGGCGCGCTTTGCCGCCGTTGATGTCGCTCACTGATGGTGCGGCGGAGCGCCTGAAGGCGCTTTACACCAAGGGTGAGCAGGGCAAGTTTCTGCGCATTGCGGTCAATACCAAGGGCTGTTCCGGCTTGGCGTATGATCTGTCCTGGGTGGATACGCCCAGTGCGGGTGATGAAAGCGTCACCGATAAGGATGTTACGGTATTGGTGGACCGCAAGGCGACGCTTTTCTTGATTGGCACGGTGATGGATTATGAGGTGAAGACCATGTCAGCGGGCTTCACCTTCACCAACCCGAATGAAAAGGGCCGTTGCGGCTGCGGGGAAAGCTTTCACGTCTAATCAAGCGCGGCGCTTAAACCGCGCTTGACCAATCCGCCGCCACAAAACGGTAGCCGCTGCCTTCCTTGGCCAGATAGCCATTGGCGGGGAAAGGGAAATGATAGCCGGTGATGCGGATGCGGTCCGTGGCCACGCGGTCGTAAATCCGCCGCCTTGTGGCTTCCGCCGCCACGGCATCAAAGTCGAATATGATGTGAAATTCGGGGCGGCGCGCCAAAAGTTCTGGCCGGTTGCTTGTATCAGCCACGAACATCATCTGCTCCGCACCATCGGCGATGTGATAACAGGTATGTCCCGGAGTGTGGCCATAAGCCGCGACGGAACGCACACCCGGAATCACTTCACTATCCGGTCCAATCCGGCGCATGCGCGCCGCATAAGGGGCCAGGCGCCGCGCGCTATTGGCAAAATTGGCACGCTGGCCTTCAGGGCTGCGCGTTTCATTCGTGGTATCGCCCCACCAGGCGATTTCAGCTTCGGGAACAATCAATTCCGCATTGGGGAAGGCGGCCGCGCCTTCGGCATTCAGCAGGCCATTCACGTGATCGCCATGGAAATGGCTCATGACCACGCGCGTTACCCTGGCGGGATCAATGCCGGCGGCGCGCATGTTTGCGATCATGCGGCCATTGGTCGCACCTGGGGCGGTGACGCCATTGCCGCTATCGAAAACCACCAAATCGCGACCGGTATCGAGGAAGGTGACTGTAAAGGGAATGACCAACCGGTCCTGAGGCAGAAAGGCATCGCGCAGTACCGCCTGGACATCAGACAAAGGCGCATTGCGAACAAACCCCTCCAAAGGGCGCGCGAAAAAACCATCATGGACAGTAGTGACGGTAAATGACCCGACCTTGAAACGATAAAATCCGGGCGTCAGTGGTTGGGGCGCCGCGGCAGGCTGCGCCTGGGCGTGCTGGTCAAGGCTGGGCTTGCGAGCAGCGCAGCACTGGCAAGAAAGAGGGAACGTCGGGCGGATTGCATGGCAAGACTCCCCTGAGCTTCAGGACAACTGGAT
>CAMCZJ010000238.1 GCA_945886995.1 Asaia bogorensis | reverse complement strand
GCGCTTGGGGTCAGGCTGCTTTTTGCGGGATCAGCCTTGGCGTCTTTGGTTCTGGCGCTGGGTGGCATCATTGGCCTGATTTCCGGCCCCGCCACGCTTACGCTGCCTTTCGGCCCACCCTGGGGGGCGATGCGCCTTGCGCTTGACCCGCTTTCCGCCTGGTTTCTGCTGATTTTGGGGCTTTGCGGCATCGCTGCTTCCGCCTTTGCCTTCGGCCATGTGACGGGGCCAGAAGCGGCGCGGCGGCTGGTGCCCTATCCGCTATTTCTCGCCGGCATGGCGCTGACCTTGCTTGCCGCCGATGGGTTTACCCTGGTGCTTGGGTTTGAACTTATGTCCTTCGCGTCATGGGTGTTGGTGGCGCATGAGCATGAACAGGCGGAAAATCGCCGTGCCGCGCGGCTGTATCTGGGCTTCGCAGCCTTGGGGGGCGCGGCGCTGATCCTGTGCTTTGGCTTGCTGGCCGCCGGCGCTTCGGCGGGGGCTGGTTTCGCTGCCTTGCGCGCTGCGCCGCCGGATGGGCTGCGCGCGCTGGCCATATTACTGCTGGTGGTGATTGGCGCTGGATCAAAGGCGGGGCTGGTGCCTTTGCATGTCTGGCTGCCCTTGGCCCATCCCGCAGCACCGAGCCATGTGAGCGCGCTGATGTCAGCCGCCATGACCAAGGTGGCGATCTATGTACTGGCGCGTGTGGTGTTTGACCTGGCCGGCCCGGCGCAGCCGCTGTTTTGGGGCGCGGTGCTGATGGCGTTGGGCGTCGCCTCCGCCATTATGGGCGCTTTGCGCGCGGCCTTGGAAGAAGATACCAAAACGCTACTGGCCTGTTCCACCATCGAAAATATTGGGCTGATCACGCTTGGGCTTGGCCTGGCCTTGGCGTTTCGCGCGGCGGATTTGGGTGCGCTGGCTGCCGTTGCGGCGGGTGCAGCACTGCTGCATGCGCTGAACCATGCCATGTTCAAGACGCTGCTGTTTCTGGGCGCTGGTGAGGTGCTGCATGGCGCGGCATCCCGCCGCATGGATCGGTTGGGCGGCCTAATCCATGCCATGCCCTGGACTGCTGGTTTGGTGCTGCTGGGTGCGGGTGCGGCTGCGGCGCTGCCACCGCTTTCGGGCTTTGCATCCGAATGGTTGCTGTTGCAGGCGCTGATCGCCGCCTGGCGTGTGGGTGATCTTGCTTTCCAGATTGGCGCTGCAGCGGCAACTGCCCTGGCGGCGCTGGCTGTGGCGCTGGCCGCTGCGGCCATGCTGCGCTTTTACGGGTTGGTGTTTCTGGGCCGGCCACGCAGCCCACGTGCCGCAGGTGCGACCGAGCTTTCCGGCGTGGCGCGTGCCGCGCTGATCCTGCCCGCCGGTTTGACCGTGATCTTTGGCCTGACGCCAGGGTTTTTACTGGAACTCGCCGCGCCGGCGCTGCGGCTGTTGACGGGTGCGGGCGCGGGGCTTTCAGCCCTCGGTAGTGTTACGGTGACGGTTTCGGAAGGCGGCGCCGGTTATGCGCCGATGATCGTCTTTGTCTTGTTGCTGCTGATGGGTGGCGGCGTTGTGTGGTTCGCGCGCCGGCAGGCACCCGGCATTATGCGCGGCCCCGCCTGGGATTGCGGCTTCATCGCACCGCCGCATCATCTGCCCTTTGGTGATCCAGCAACGCAAGTTTCCGCCGCCGGCATGGCGCAACCACTGCGCCGCATGCTGGGCCGGACGCTGCTCGCAGCGCGAGAGAAGGTGGAAATGCCGCCCCCCGGCAATATCGCGCCCGCGCGCTTACAAGCCGGCTTTCATGATCCAGTACTGGCGCTGATTTCAGGGCCTTTGCCACGGGCGCGTGATTGGCTGGCGGCGCTCGCGGAACGCTTGCGAGATTTCTCGCTCAGGCAATGTCTGGGGCTTGGCTTTGCGGTACTGCTTGTGCTGATGGCGCTGCTGATTTGGCTGGAACGGACATGAGTATTCTATCCAGCCTTTTGACGCAGTTTTTGCATCTGGCGCTGATGCTGGCGCTGGCGCCGGTGCTGACAGGTTCGGTGCGGTGGCTCAAGGCACGGCTGATGGGAAGGCGCGGGCCGCATCCTTTGCAGCCATGGCGCGACCTGCTGAAGCTTTTGAAGAAACGCCCAGTGCTGGCGGAAAATGCTTCCGCAATTTCACGCGCCGCGCCTTATGTCGCGGTCGCTTCTGCGCTTCTGGCGGCAGCGCTGGTGCCGAGTTTTGCGCGCGGCATGGTACTCGCCCCTTTCGCGGATTTGCTGCTGATTGCAGGGCTTTTGGCGCTGGGGCGCTTTGCCGTGGCGCTGGCGGGGATGGATGTGGGCACGGCCTTTGGCGGTATTGGTGCGACACGCGAAATGGCCTTTGCTGCGCTCGCGGAACCTGCCCTGGTTCTGGCCGCGCTGATTTTTGCCATCCTGGCTGGCACGACGAATCTGGATGTGATCACCGGGATTTTTCAGGAAGGCACACTTGGGTTGCGTGTCTCGCTCGGCTTTGCCGCGGTGGCGCTACTGGCGGTGGCGGTGGCGGAGAATGCACGCATCCCGGTGGATAATCCCGCGACGCATCTGGAACTCACCATGGTGCATGAGGCGATGATCCTGGAAGCCTCTGGCCGGCATTTGGCGCTGTGGGAATTTCAGGCATCGCTTCGCCTCACGCTTTGGCTTGCCTTGCTGGCGGCGGTCTTTCTGCCCTTCGGCATGGCGGCGCCGGGGGCGGGGCCGATTGCCTGGGTGATTGGGCTTTCGATCTTCATCGTAAAAATGGCGGTGCTTTCTTTTGCGCTGGCGGTGTTTGAATCGGCGATCGCCAAGATGCGCGTCTTTCGCGTGCCGGAATTTCTGGGCGCGGCGCTGCTGCTTGGCTTGCTGGGTGCGTTATACCTTTTTGTCTCGACGGGGCTGTCATGAGTTTCGGGCAGCTTCCTTATGATCTGGCGCATCTTCTGGGTGGGGCGGTGCTGCTGCTGTCCTTTGTGCTGCTGTATCAGCGGCGCATTTCAGCGGTGATCAATGCCTTCGCGACGCAAGGTGCGCTATTGGCGCTTGCAGCCGCTTGGCAGGGCTATGTCCAGGGCGCGGCGGGGCTTTATGTGACGGCGGCGATTGCTTTTGGCGCCAAGGCGGTGCTGATCCCCTATGCGCTGCATCGGTTGGTGCGGCGCTTCAATTTACAGCGCGGCGTTGATCCCGCGCTCGGCATTGGTGCTTCAATGATCGCCGGTGTGGCTTTGGCAGGTTTCGCACTGCTGGTGGTGCTGCCGGCCACCGCCGGGCAGCGCGCCATGGCGCGGGAGGATTTGGCGCTGGCGCTTTCCGTGGTGCTGCTCGGCGGCTTGATGATGATCACGCGGCGCAATCTGATCAGCCAGGTGATCGGGCTGCTCAGCCTGGAAAATGGCTTGATCCTGGCGGCGGTGGGCGTTGCCGGCATGCCGCTGGTGATGGAACTTTCCACCGCCGCGCTGGTGCTGATGCTGGCGGTGATCGCCGGTGTTTTTGCGCTGCAAATGGGCGAGCGTTTCCAAAGCCTGGATACGGAAAGCTTGGATACCCACAGGGGAGAAGGCGAATGATGCCACTGCCCTGGATCATGGTGTTCTTCCCCTGGATGGGCGCGCTGATTCTACTGGCCTTGCCGAGGCTCCGTATTGCCGCGGCGGTGAATATTGGCTGCGCGGGGATTTCCTTTCTGCTGGCCTTGGCGCTGTTCACCGTGCCGCATGGCGAACAGGGCTGGACCCGGATTGATGCGCTGAACCTGCCCTTTGTGCTGCTGGCATCCTTTGTGGCTTTGACCACCGCGATTTTTTCGGCGGCCACGCTGGCGGCGGAGGGGTTCGATCACTGGCGCATCCGTGCCTATCACGGCGCATTTCAGGTGTTTCTCGGCGCGCAATATCTGGCGCTGCTATCCGATAATCTTGGCATATTGTGGGTGGCGATTGAAATCGCGACACTGGCCAGTGTGCTGATGGTGGCAGTGCATCGCACGCCGGCGGCGATGGAAGCGGCGTGGAAGTTCTTCATGCTGTGCGGCTTTGGCATTGCGCTGGCCTTGTTTGGCACCATCCTGCTCTATTCTGCGGCGCAAGCATTGCTGGATGCGGAAAGCGGGCTTTCCTGGGCCGCGCTGCGGCGCGTTGCCGCGCGGTGCGATGCGGATACGCTGAACCTGGCTTTTGTTTTTCTGCTGGTGGGCTATGGCACCAAGGCGGGCCTGGTGCCGCTGCATTCCTGGCTGCCCGATGCGCATGCCGAAGGCCCGATTGCGATTTCCGCGGTGCTATCCGGGCTTCTGCTGAATGCCGCCATGTTGGCCGTGCTGCGCGCAAAAGCCATTGTTGGCGCGCATCCTGGCACCATTGCGGTCGGGCCTTTGCTGATGGCGCTGGGGCTCGCTTCCGTGCTGCTGGCATCGCTGGCACTTTGGCGGCGGCGCGATGCCAGGCGGTTTTTTGGCTGGAGTTCCATTGAACATATGGGCATCGCCGCTTTTGCCTTTGGTGTTGGTGGCCCGGCGGCGACGCTCGCGGGTTTGTTGCACATGATCGGCCATTCATTGGTGAAAAGCGCGATTTTCTTTGGCATAGGGCGCGCGGCGCAGCAAAAGGGCAGCCAGAAATTGGCGGATATTTCCGGGCTGGTGGCAAGTGATCCCTGGCTTGGCTGGGGGCTTGCCTTGGCGATTGGCGCCATTGCTGGTCTGCCGCCCTTTCTGCTTTTCGCTTCCGAGTATGCGGTGCTGAATGCCGCCATGGCCGCGCAGCCTTGGCTTGCAGTGGTGCTGGGACTTGGGCTGGTGCTAGCGACGACGGCGCTGATCCATACGCTGCAAGGACTTTGTTTTGGTGCAGCAACACC
>CAMCZJ010000237.1 GCA_945886995.1 Asaia bogorensis | reverse complement strand
CTGCGGCTATGCGCGCGAAGGCCGCCCAGGTGCGCGCCAGGCGCTTGAGGATTTCTGGCGCAAAGTCTCGAAAGCTGCGCGCTTCAGCCCATTTCAGCGCGGCCCGGTGGATATCATGCTGGGGCGCTGGACGCTGGATAACTCGCCGGCCTTTTTGATGATGGACCTGATGGCGCGCATGGTCTCGCCCTATGATGTGCCATCGCTTGGCGGCAATCCCTTGGCCGATGTGCTGACTGATAGTTTGGACTTCACCGCGCTCCGTAATGGCCCGATCAAGGTCTTCGTCACTGCCACCAATGTGCGCACCGGCCGCGCGCGGATTTTCCGCAATGCCGATCTGGGGGTGGAGGCGCTGCTCGCTTCGGCCTGCCTGCCGCAGCTTTTCCAGGCGGTGGAAATTGATGGCGAACCCTATTGGGATGGCGGCTTCGCCGGCAACCCAACCCTTGTGCCGCTGGTGACTGAATTGGAATCGGACGACACCATCCTGATCCCGATCAATCCGATCAACCGGCCCGATATGCCGCGCAGCGCGCGCGATATTCTGGACCGCGTGAATGAAATCTCCTTCAACGCGGTGGCGCTCAAGGAACTCAAGATGATGGCGCTACTCCGCAAGGTTGCCGATCCGGGCGATAGCGAAGGTGCGGCCTGGGCGCGCATGCGGCTGCATATGGTGCGCAATGATGTGATGGTGGACCTTGGCTATTCCTCCAAGCTCAATGCCGAATGGGCCTTTCTGGAATGGTTGCGCGATGCGGGGCGGCAGGCGGGTGACGCCTTCCTGCGGGATCACGCGGCGGCGATCGGCAAGCACTCCTCGATTGATCTGGATAAGCTGCTTGAAGATATCTGACGCGGTGCTTGGCGGGCGCGCTTCAGTCTCGTGCTTCCTGCCCGGAAAGCAGCGCCGCGAAGGGCCTTGCACCAAGGAATTCCTGACAAAGCGTCAGCGCGGCAATCAGCGCCGGCGGGCCGATAAAGGCGCCAGGTACGCCCCAAAGAAAGCCACCGACAAAGACCGAGGCCAAGACCAGGAAGGGGGAGACCGCCAGGTTGCGGCCCGCAAGCCGGGGTTCGATGTAACTGCCGCCCAGGAATTGCATCACCTGCAAGCCGGCAAAAACCATCAGCGCCGCGCCCCAGGTTCCGAATTGCAGCGCCGCGAAAAGGGTTGGGAACAGCGTTGCCACCAGCGGGCCAAGGAAGGGGATGTAATTCAACACCAGCGCAATCGCGCCCCATTCGGCGGCAAGTTCAAGCCCCATCACCTTGGCGAAGGCCCAAACCACCAGGCCAGTCGCGACCGATACCAAGGTGCGCACCAGCATATAGGCACGCAGCTTCGCCCCGATCCGCTCCGCCGCACGCAGCAGCGCTGCCGCCGTGCCGGACCCAAGCCGCAGCATTTGCGACCTGACCGCGCCGACTTCCAAAAGGCCGAGCAGCACAAAGACCATCGTCAGCAGAATGAAACTGAGCGTACCGCGCAGCTGCGCCAGCACGCCCTGTGCCAAGCGCACCAGCCAGCGCGCATCGAATTGCGCGGCGATGCTGCCCGCCACATCAATCCCGCGCGCTTCTGCCCAAGCGATTTGCGCGGCGTAGAAGGCTTGGATCTGCGCCGCATTCGCGACCACATGCGCGCCAACCCGCCCGAAAGCCCAGGCGACCAACAGCGCCAAGCCAAGCAGCGTCACCAGCGTTACCAGCATGGTGACCAGCAGCGCGGCAATCGCGGGCATGCGCATTTGCAGCGCGCCTTGCAGCGGCCAGACCAATGCGATGACAAATATCGCAAAGACCACTGGTGCGATCACCGCTTGCGCCGCCGAAAAGGCAGCGGCCAGGATGACCACGCAGGTGAGCGAGAGCAAAACGATCAAGGGTCGCGGCAGGGCGGTCATTGTCTATCTTTCGGAGGAGCCGGATGCTGATGCGTTGGATCAAAAGCTTCGGCAAGCGGGCGCTGCTGCTGGTGGCGGCGCTGCTCATTCTCCTGATCGCATTGCGCGCCTGGGATGTCTATCATGGCCCGGATTTGCGCGCCTGGCATACCCAGGTGCCGCCCGAATTGGACGCGGCGGCGCTGGATGCCACGGATTGGGCCGGCTTCATGGCCGCCGAGGCGCGTGCCTTTGATTTCGTCCGGCAAAAGGTCTCTGGCCGGCTGCCGCCCGAGGATCGGAGCCCCGCCAATCGCTATGACCCGGCAAGCCCGGTCCATCCCGCGGGTTTCGCGCAGGATTGGAACCGTTCCTACGTGCTGGAACCCAAGGGGCCGCTGCGTGGCGCTGTGGTGCTGGTGCATGGGCTGACGGATGCGCCCTTCAATATGCGCCACCTGGCGGCGCTTTATGCTGACGCCGGCTTTATCGCCATCGCGCCGCGCATGCCGGGCCATGGCACCGTGCCGGCGGGCCTCGCTGATGTGGTTTGGCCTGATTGGGCGGCCGCCACGCGCCTTGCCGTCAGGGAAGCGCGCCGCCGCGCGCCGGGGCTGCCGCTGCATCTGGTGGGTTATTCCAATGGCGGGGCGCTTGCGCTGCGCCATGCCCTGGAAGCAGCTGAGGATGGTGCCGTTGGCCTGCCGGACAAGCTTGTATTGCTCTCCCCCATGGTTGGGGTGACACCCTTTGCGCGTTTCGCGGGGCTCGCGGGGCTGCCGGCCTTGCTGCCCGCCTTCGCGGGCGCTGCCTGGCTTTCGGTGCTGCCGGAATTCAACCCCTTCAAATACAACTCCTTTCCGGTGAATGCCGCGCGTCAATCGCATCAATTGACGGTGGAGGTACAGTCCCGGCTGCGCCGGTTGGAGCAAAGCGGGCGGCTCGACCGCTTTCCCCCGCTCTTGACCTTCCAATCGCTGGCAGATGCCACGGTCAGTACGCGCGCCGTGATCGCCGCGCTGCATGCGCGCCTGCCCGCCGGGCGGAGTGAATTGGTGCTGTTCGATATGAACCGCTACGCCGGCATCGGCCCCCTTCTGGCCCCGCGCACCGATACCGCTTTTACCGCCATCCCACCCGCACCGCGCGGCTTTGGCCTGACACTCATCACCAATGCCGCACCAGATACGCTTTCGGTGGATGCCCGCTTCACAGCAGCGGGCAGCACGGCAGAGGCGACCAGGGCGCTGGGCCTTGCCTGGCCACCGGGGCTGTTTTCCCTGTCCCATCTTGCTCTGCCCTTCCCCGTGGAAGACGGGCTCTATGGCCTTGCACCGGCCGAACATGATAATTTCGGCCTGCGGCTCGGTGCCCTCGCGCCGCGTGGAGAAAGTGGCGTGCTGGTGATGAGCCTTGATAGCCTATTACGCGTGACATCGAACCCGTTCTTCCCTTACCTGCGGGAAAGGGTGGCGGGGATCATCCCTGGCGCCTCCGGGACGCCCGGCGTAACAACGGGACGCGCCGCCGATCCGGTCGCGCGGCCGGCGCGGTAACCATGAACCCTATTCTGGAATTGGAGGGATCGCGCATGCGGAGACATCCGGGTGGCCGCGGGCTGCTATGCCTGATCCTTGTCGGCACCCTTGCCGCTTGCGACCAACAGCCCGCCGCCCCCGCGCCTGAACCGCGCCCAGTGCGTGTGGTGAGTGTGGGCGAGCGCGCCGATAGCACCATCGTTACCCTGACCGGCACCATCCAAGCGGAAACCGAGGTCAATCTTGGCTTCCGCATTGATGGACGCATGGTGGAACGCCTGGTCAATGTGGGTGACCGCGTGGCAGCCGGCCAGATGATCGCGCGGCTTGACCCGACCAATGAGGAAAACGGCCTGCGCGCGGCGCGCGCTGCGTTGCTGGCGGCTGAGGCGCAATTGGTGGAAACCCACGCCAATTATCATCGCGCGCGGGAATTGCTGCGCACCGGCTTTGGCACGCGCCAGCGCTATGACCAGGCGGCGCAGCAATTGCAAACCGCTACCAGCGCCGTGGATTCCGCTGAAGCCCAGGTGAATATCGCTGAAAACCGCCTGGGCTATACCGTGCTGCTGGCGGATGCGCCCGGCACCGTCACCGCCCGTGGTGCGGAACCCGGTGAAGTCGTCGCCCCCGGGCGCATGATTATACGGCTTGCGCGCCAGGAAGGCTTGGATGGTGTTTTTGACGTACCGCCTTCCGTGAAGGACCGCGCGCCGGCTGATGCGGTGGTGACGGTGGCGCTGACGCTTGACCCAACAGTGCGGGCGACAGGCCGTGTGCGTGAAGTTTCCCCGAGCGCTGATGCGGTGACGGGGACTTTCCGGGTTCGCATTGGCCTGGATAATCCGCCTGCCGGGCTCAGGCTTGGGTCCACGGTGACCGGACGGATGGAAATTGCGGGCGGTGGCGGCTATGCCATCCCGGCCAGTGCGCTGACGCGCCAGGGCGCAAGCCCTGCTGTTTGGGTGGTGGATACCGCTGCACGCACAGTTGCGATGCGCCCCGTTGAGGTACTGCGCCATGACCCGGCGCGCGTTGTGATTGGCTCTGGCCTCGCGCGTGGCGATGTGGTGGTGACCGCCGGCGTGCAGGCGCTGCGCCCCGGGCAGAAGGTGCGCTTGCTGGACGCCGCGCAGTGATCGGCCCCAATCTTTCGGAATGGTCTATCAAGCGGCCGCAGCTGGTCATGTTCTTCATGCTGGTGGCGGTGATTGCTGGCACGCTGGTGTTCCTGCGGCTTGGCCGTAATGAGGACCCGGCCTTCACCTTCCGCACCATGGTTGTGCAGGCTGCCTGGCCCGGCGCGACCATTGAGGAAACGCTGCTGCAAGTGACGGAGCGGCTGGAACGCACGCTGCAGGAAACGCCCAATCTCGACCGGCTGCGGAGCTACACTGTCGCGGGCCAGACCACGATCTTCGTTGAATTGAAG
>CAMCZJ010000236.1 GCA_945886995.1 Asaia bogorensis | reverse complement strand
AGCGGATCAGGTCACGAATGGCGGTATCCGAAACCGACCATTCACCATTCTTCAGCCCATTTGCCTCGCTCACCTTCGCAACCAAATGACGCTTGGATATCTCAACCTTCTCATCCTCCGTGTAGCCGGGGATGCGAATGATCTCCATGCGGTCCAAAAGCGGCTGGGGCATGCGAAGTGAATTCGCCGTGGTCACGAACATCACATCCGAAAGGTCGTAATCCACTTCCAGATAGTGATCCGCGAAGGTGCTGTTCTGTTCCGGATCAAGCACTTCCAAAAGTGCTGAGGAAGGGTCACCCCGCCAATCCGCGCCAAGCTTGTCAATTTCATCCAACAGGAAAAGCGGGTTGGAGGTCTTGGCCTTCTTCATCCCTTGAATGACCTTGCCCGGCATGGAGCCGATATAGGTCCGGCGATGGCCGCGCACCTCAGCCTCATCCCGCACGCCGCCCAATGACATGCGGACAAAATTGCGCCCCGTCGCCTTGGCGATGGATTTGCCGAGCGAGGTCTTACCCACACCAGGCGGCCCCACCAGGCAAAGGATCGGCCCCCGAATCTTTGGCGAGCGTGACTGCACCGCCAAATACTCAATGATGCGCTCCTTGACCTTCTCAAGCCCGTAGTGATCGGCGTCGAGAACCTTCTCGGCCGCCACAATATCCTTGCGCACGCGGCTTTGCTTCTTCCAGGGAATGGAAAGCATCCAATCCAGGTAATTGCGCACCACGGTCGCTTCCGCGCTCATGGGGCTCATGCTGCGCAGCTTCTTGACCTCGGCCAGCGCCTTTTCGCGCGCTTCCTTGGAGAATTTGGTCGCTTTGATCTTGGCTTCAATTTCGGCAATTTCGTCCTTGCCGTCCTCGCCTTCACCAAGTTCCTTCTGAATGGCCTTCAGCTGTTCATTCAAATAGTATTCGCGCTGCGTCTTTTCCATTTGCCGCTTCACGCGGCTACGGATGCGCTTTTCCACCTGAAGCACACCGATCTCGCCCTCCATATGGGCGAAAACCTTCTCAAGCCGCGCGGCGACGGAAGGCAGTTCCAGCAATTCCTGCTTTTCCGGAATTTTCAAGCCAAGATGGGAAGCGATGGTATCCGCAAGCTTTGAAGGGTCATCGATCTGGTTGACCGAAACCAACACCTCTGGGGCGATTTTCTTGTTCAGCTTGATGTATTGTTCGAATTGCGCAACCACGGTGCGCGCCAGCGCCTCGGTTTCACGCCCTTCAGCGGCGGGTTCTTCAAGCTTTTCAACAATGGCTTCGAAGTAGGGCGCGGTTTCCTTGAAGCCGGCAATGCGCGCACGCCGCCCGCCTTCCACCAGCACCTTCACCGTGCCATCGGGCAGCTTCAGCAATTGCAGCACCGTTGAAACGGTGCCGATCTGAAACAGATCATCTGCGCCCGGATCATCTTGGCCAGCATTCTTTTGGGCGACCAGCAGGATTTGCTTGTCATCCTTCATAACCGCTTCCAGGGCACGCACAGATTTCTCCCGGCCCACGAAAAGCGGCACGATCATGTGCGGGAAGACAACTATGTCCCGCAAAGGCAGAACGGGCAGCATATCGCCGCGCAATGTCTCAGTCATGTGACCTCACTATGGACAGTCGGCGCCCGGCCTGCCCAAGGGCGGCTCAGACGGGGCGTCAGAAACACATATTTTGGGCCTTGCGGACGCCCCCACAAGACCTTGACGGGATCACATCAGGCCGAGCTCTGCTCAGCCGCACGTTCCCCATAGATGAACAGGGGCTGGGCGCGGCCTTCCGCAACTTCGCGGTTGACCACGACTTCTTCCACCGTCTCAAGCCCCGGCAATTCGAACATGGTGTTGAGTAGGATGGCTTCCATGATGGAACGCAAGCCCCGTGCACCTGTCTTTCGCTGAATGGCACGCGTCGCCACGGCACGGAGAGCATCTTCCGTGAAGGTGAGCTTCGCCCCTTCCATTTCGAACAGGCGGCCATATTGCTTGACCAACGCATTCTTGGGTTTGGTCAGGATTTCAATCAGCGCCTTTTCGTCCAAATCCTCAAGCGTCGCGACCACAGGCAAGCGGCCTATGAATTCCGGGATCAGGCCGAATTTCAGCAAATCCTCGGGCTCCACCTCACGCAGGATTTCCCCTGTGCGGCGCTCATCCGGGTCACGCACTTCGGCACCGAAGCCCATGCCCGAACCCTTGCCGCGCGCGCTGATGATCTTCTCAAGCCCTGCAAAGGCGCCGCCGCAAATGAACAGAATATTCGATGTATCCACTTGCAGGAATTCCTGCTGGGGATGCTTGCGCCCGCCCTGCGGCGGCACGGAAGCGACTGTCCCTTCCATGATCTTGAGCAGCGCCTGCTGCACACCTTCGCCGCTGACATCACGGGTGATGGAAGGATTGTCCGATTTGCGGCTGATCTTGTCCACTTCGTCAATATAGACAATGCCGCGCTGGGCGCGTTCCACATTGTAATCGGCGGCTTGCAGCAGCTTGAGGATGATGTTCTCCACATCCTCACCAACATAACCTGCCTCAGTCAGCGTGGTGGCATCGGCCATGGTGAAGGGCACATCAAGAATACGCGCAAGCGTCTGCGCCAGCAGGGTCTTGCCCGAACCGGTCGGCCCCACCAGCATGATGTTGGATTTCGCAATCTCAATCTCAGCGCCCTTACCGCCCTGGCCAAGCCGCTTGTAATGGTTGTGGACCGCGACAGAAAGCACACGCTTGGCGTGTTCCTGACCAATCACATAATCATCCAGAACCTTGCAGATTTCCTTAGGCGTCGGCACGCCATCGCGTGATTTCACCAAATGCGTCTTATGCTCTTCACGGATAATATCCATGCAGAGTTCCACGCATTCATCGCAGATGAATACCGTAGGCCCGGCGATCAGCTTCCGGACCTCATGCTGCGACTTCCCGCAGAAGGAGCAGTAGAGGGTATTCTTTGAATCGCCGGACTTGCTCATGCCGTCTCCACGCGCCCCTGGCTTGGGGACCGCCAAAGTACCTTCATACTCCCCAGGCGCCCTGGGGAAAAGCTTAGGCTTACCAAATCAACCGGCCTCATGCCGGGGTAGCTTCAGCGGCCGGCACGGGGCGCTTTTCCACGACATGGTCCACAATCCCGAAATCCCGCGCTTCTTCTGCCGACATGTAGCTATCGCGTTCCAGCTTGCGTTCAATCGCATCAATGGGCTGGCCGGTATGGTGCACGTAGATCTCATTAAGTCTTTGACGAAGCTTAAGAATTTCGCGCGCCTGGATTTCGATATCGGTCGCCTGCCCCTGCGCCCCGCCGGAGGGCTGGTGCACCATCACCCGGCTATTGGGCAGCGCATAGCGCTTATCCTTGGCCCCGGCGCAAAGCAGCAAGGACCCCATGGAGGCCGCCTGCCCGATGCACACCGTGCTCACGGGGCTGCGGATATACTGCATGGTGTCATACATCGCGAGGCCGGATGAAACCACGCCCCCCGGGCTATTGATGTAGAAGGCGATGTCCTTATTGGGGTTCTCGCTTTCCAGGAACAGCAATTGGGCGCAAATCAAGGACGACACCTGGTCAAAAACCGGGCCGGTCAGGAAGATGATGCGTTCCTTGAGCAGGCGGGAATAGATGTCAAAGGCCCGCTCCCCCCGCGCGGTCTGTTCGACCACCATGGGAACCAGCGTATTGTTATAGACATCAACAGGATCACGGTCCCTGATCATCATCTCATCCTTTCGCGGCAAGCGGGCCGCCCTTCGTCACTTTTGCCTGACCCCGCATGTGGTGTGGCGGCAGGACAGTGCAAATCCCATGCGCCCATTTTCGCGCCCGGGTCAACGCCCTGCCGCATCACCGGGTCTAAGCACCATGCCATCATGGCCAGGCTCCACGCCTGAAGGTAGGATTCGGCAAAGCCAACCGTAATCCAGATCGCTGCCCATATGGGTCAGGATTGTTCGGCGCGGCTTCAATAATCGAACCCATTCAAGCACCTGCTCAAGATTGGCATGCACCTTATGGGGCGCACGCTGGAAGCATCCCACAACCCAGGTATCCAGTCCGTGAAGAAGTGCCAAGCTTTCTTCAGGCAGGCGCACCAGATCGGTGGAATAAGCGAAATCCCCGATTCTAAGGCCAAGCGTTTCCATTACCGCATGATCCTGGCTGAACAGGGTCAGTGGCAGCCCGGCGATGTCCCTGGTTTCACCGGGCGCGACTTCCTGCGCTTCCAACGCGGGGCGGAAAAACCAGGGGCCAATAGGCGGCAGGAAGGCATAATCGAAGCGTTGCCGTAGGTTATCCAGCGTTTTTGCCATGCCATATACGGGTAGGGGCCGGCCTGTGATGCGGTTCAGCACGCGGGTTTCATCCGTCCCCATCACATGATCGGCGTGGTGATGGGTGAAGAGAATCGCCTCCACCGCCCCTATCCCGCAGGCCAGGAATTGGGCGCGCATATCCGGGCCAGCATCCACCAAAAGCCTCTGCCCCTGATCGCCTTCGATCAGAATCGAGGAACGGCTGCGCCGATTCCGTGTCTCATTGGGGTCGCAGGCGCCCCAATCGCCGCGGCCATCGGCGCCACCAATCAGTGGCACCCCGGCTGAACCACCACAGCCGAGAATCGTGACCGTGACCAAACCTCAACGCACCTTCTGAAACAGGGTCTCAAAATTGCGCGTCGTCAGCGCCTCAAGCGCCGCGATTTCCAGCCCCCGCACGCCGGCCAGCACCTTGGCGGTATGGGCCACCATGGCGGGTTCGCAGCGCTTGCCGCGGAAGGGCACGGGCGCCAGGTACGGCGCATCGGTTTCCACCAGCAGCCGATCAGCGGGGATATCGCGCGCAATCTCCCGCAATTCCTCG
>CAMCZJ010000235.1 GCA_945886995.1 Asaia bogorensis | reverse complement strand
GAACTGGATGATATTGTGGCTTATCTACTGACGGTTAGACGGTAGGCACTGGCTCTGGCGCCCCCGCAAAACCGGGTCTAGCATCCCCCGAATTGAGCAAGGGGGAAGTGAACTTGTCCGCAGTCAATAAGCCATTCCGCGTCGCCTATCTGGAACGCGTGCCGCATCCAAGCTTTTTGGAAACCGCCACCGCCGATCCAGCTTTGGAAGTAGTGCGCCTTTCCCTGGATCATGGGGAAGAAGCAGCACTTGCGGAACTTGCCACCTGTGATGGCTATTATGTGCGCGCATCGCGCGATGAATTGCCCAAGGCGTTTCACGTGAATGATGCGCTATTGCAGCGCCTGCCCAATCTGCTGATGGTGGCATCCCAAGGCGCGGGGTATGACACGATTGACCCCAATTCCTGCACCAAGGCGGGCGTTTTGCTGGTGAACCAGGCTGGCGGCAATGCTGAAGCTGTGGCGGAACATGCCGTTGGCATGATGCTGGCGCTGATCAAGAAAATGCCGCAGACCCATGCCGCCATGCGCGCCGGGGAAGCCAAGAAGCGCGAAATTTTTATGGGCAATAATCTGCTCGGCAAGACCATTGGCGTCATTGGCATTGGCAATGTGGGGTCACGCACCACCGCCATTGTGAAGGCCGCCTTCAATTGCCGCGTTTTGGCCTATGACCCCTATGTGGATGCCGAAACGGTTGCCCAGCGCGGTGCGGAGAAGGTGGAGCTGCCCGAATTGCTGGCGCAATCGGATATTGTCAGCGTGCATTGCCCACTCACGCCCCAAAGCCGCGCCATTATTGATGCCAAGGCGCTGGCCGGCATGAAAAAGGGCGCCATTCTGGTCACCACGGCGCGCGGTTCCATCCACGATGAAAACGCCGTGCTGGCGGCGCTGGAATCCGGCCAATTGGCCTCGGCCGGCTTGGATGTCTGGGAACAGGAACCGCCGCCCAAGGATCATCCGCTGTTGTGGCACCCGGCGGTGATCTGCACGCAACACACGGCGGGGGTCACGCATGAAAGCCGATCCATGATCACACGTATCGCAGCCGAGGCCTTTTCCGCCTGCGCCGCCGCCAAAATGCCGCCGCGCATCATCAACCCGGAAGTGAAGGGCCTTTTCGCGGAACGCTATGCCGCAGCGCGTGGCCGCGCCATTACGGACTGATTGCGCGCTTGGGCGTTTTTCCGTGAGCACAACCGCCTCCAAGGCCAGGGTAGTGACGGTGCTTGGCACCACCCAGACCCTGGCCTGGGGGTCTTCCTATTACCTTCCAGCCATTCTGGCCGCGCCAATCGCCGAGGATCTGGGCCTGTCGCGCGCCCTGGTCTTTGGCGTGTTTTCGGGCTCCCTGCTGCTGACAGCTCTACTTGGCCCTGCGGCAGGCCGCGCGATTGACCAACGCGGCGGGCGCGATGTGCTGGCGATTTCCAATCTGGTCTTCGCGCTTGGCCTGCTGATCATGGCCTTTGCGAATGGCCTGCCTTTGCTGATCCTAAGCTGGTTCATCATCGGCATCGCCATGGCGATGGGGCTTTATGATGCCGCCTTTGCAGCATTGGCAGGGCTTTACGGCAAGGATGCGCGCAACAGCATCACCGGCATTACGCTGATTGCGGGGTTTGCCAGCACGGTCGGCTGGCCGCTTTCCGCGCTGATGGAGGCGGAATGGGGCTGGCGCGGCGCCTGCCTCGGCTGGGTTGCCTTGCATTTCTTCATCTGTCTGCCGCTCAATCTTTTTCTGATCCCGAAAGCACCGCCGCCGCCGCCCAAGGAAGCTGCGCCACCGCTATCCGCCGAGGAATCGCGTGACCGCAAACGCGACATGATCCTGCTCGCTTTCGTCTTGGCAACGGCGAGTTTCAGCTCCACCGCGCTTGCCGCGCATTTGCCGGGGCTGCTGCAATCTGCCGGCACATCCGTGGCCGTCGCGATTGCAGCTGGCGCGTTGATGGGCCCGGCGCAGGTGGCGGCGCGTGTTGTTGAATTCACCATGATGCGCAAGATGAATCCGCTTTTCTCCGCCCGCATTGCCGCCGGTGCGCATCCGGTGGCGGTGGTGGTGCTGATGGTGCTTGGCGCGCCCTTCGCGGCGCTTTTTGTGATTATCCATGGCGCGGGGAATGGGTTGCTGACCATCACGCGCGGCACGCTGCCGCTCGCGCTATTCGGGCCGGTTGGCTATGGGCAGCGCCAGGGCTTCATCACGGCACCGGCGCGTGCTTCGCAGGCTTTTGCACCGTTATTGTTCGGGCTGCTGCTGGATGATTACGGCGCGGCCTCCTTATGGCTGACAGCCTTGCTGGGCGTTGCGGCAGTGGGTGCGCTCTCGCTCATGCGTGTGCGTCAATAGAAAGAAGAATCTCATGAATCAGGATTGGCGCGCGCGCGCGGCTTCGCACTTCACCACGGATAAACGCCCCGCCATCGGCACACGCGGCATGGTGGTGACGAACCATCCGCTCGCCTCGGCTGCGGGGGCCGAGATGCTGGCTGCCGGTGGCAATGCGGTGGATGGCGCCATCGCCGCGCTGTTCACGCTGACGGTGGTGGAGCCCATGATGGTGGGCATTCTGGGTGGCGGCATGGCGCATCTGCGCCTACCCGATGGGCGGCACACCGTGATTGATGGGCTGTCCACCGCCCCCGCCGCAGCGCGCGCCGATATGTTCGCGCCTGCCGAGCCCAATAATGCGATGAATTTTGAAGCGACGGGCCGCGCCAATATCGTCGGCCCGCTTTCGGTAGCCGTGCCGGGCAATTTGGGCGCCTGGTGCGAAACGCTGGCGCGCTTCGGCAGCATGCCACTTGCCGATGTGATGGCGCCGGCGATACGCCACGCTGCGCGCGGTTTTGGCGTCACGCCCTATTTGGCGGAATGCATCAATGAAGCCGCGCATGATCTGGCGCGCGACCCCGCCATTGCCGCGCTGCTGCTACCGGGTGGCGCGCCGATCAAGCCAGGCGCGCGGCTGATCCAGGCTGACTATGCCGAAACCCTCTCGCTGATTGCGCGCGAAGGGCCGGGCGTGCTGAAGGGCGCCTTGGGCAGCGCGATTGCTGATGGCATCGGGAAGGCCGGCGGCATTGTCTCTGCCGCCGATATTGCTGATTTCGCGACGATTGAACGCGCACCTTTGCGCGGCCCCTATCGCGGTTATGAGGTATTGCTGCCACCACCCCCAGCGTCTTCCGGCGTGCATGTGCTGCAAATGTTGAACATCCTGGAAGGCTTCGATCTGCGCAGCATGGGTTTCGGCAGCGCCGATACACTGCATTTATTGGCTGAGGCGTTGAAGATTGCCTTCGCCGACCGCGCTGCCGCCACCGCCGACCCTGCCTTTGTGGATGTGCCCGTGGCGCGGCTGATTTCGCGCGCCTATGGGGATGAACGCCGCGCCGCAGTTGATATGGCGCGCGCGCAAGCCTGGGGGCCGGGTGTTGGCCCAAATGAGAGCGCCAATACCACCCATGTCACGGTGGCGGATGATCAGGGCAATATTGTTTGCTCCACGCAGACCATCAATTCGCTGTTCGGCGCGCGCTTCCTTGTGCCGGGCACGGGGCTGATCCCGAACAACTACATGGCGCTGTTTGATCCGCGCCCCGGCAAGGCGCTGTCTGTCGCGCCTGGCAAGCGCATCACCACATCCCAGGCGCCGCTAATTGCCTTGCGCGATGGCAAACCCGCCTATGCGCTTGGCATGCCAGGCGGCTTGCGGATTTTCGGCTCTGTCATGCAGGGCTTTCTCAATCTGGTGGATCACGGCATGTCACTGCAGGAAGCGGTGGAAGCGCCGCGGCTTTGGACGCAAGGTGCGGCGGTGGAAGTGGAACCCGCCTTTGATGCGGCAGCGCTTGAAGCCCTCAAGGCTCGCGGGCATCAGGTTGCGCCCATGCCGCATGTCGGTGGCGGCATGAATGCCATCGCCTTCAACGCCGATGGCAGCATGGAAGGCGCGGCTTGCTGGCGCGCGGATGGCACGGCGATTGGCCTTGGCGGCGGCCTCGCGCGGGCCGGCGTGCGCTTCTGGCCGGATCGGGCGCGCGCATGAATACGGCTGAGTATTTGCTCGCGGCGCTGGCGCGGCGCGGCACCAAGCGCATCTATGGCGTGCCGGGGGGTGGTTCTTCGCTGGATATCATCGCGGCAGCCGAGCGTTTCGGCATTCGCTTCATCCTCGCGCGGCATGAAGGCAATGCGGCCATGATGGCAGTGGCGGATGCAGAAGTGACCGGCGCGCCAGGCGTGGTGCTAACCACCAAGGGCCCGGGGATGATGAATGCGCTGAATGGCATTGCCTGCGCTGCGCTGGAACGCGCGCCGGTGCTGCTGCTGACAGATGGCTTCACCGAAAAGCAACTCAGCTACATCACCCATCAGGTGTTTGATCAACGCGCCGCCAGCGCCGAACTGGTAAAGGGTTATTCCCAAGCGCGCAGCGAAAACCCAGCCGCTGAGATCGAGGCTTTGCTTGACCTAGCCATGCAAGCGCCCATCGGCCCGGTGCATCTGGATTTGACCAGCGAAGCAGCGCGCCGCCCGGCGGGTGAATTGCTGCCTGTACCGGCAAACACTGCAACCTCGCTGGATGCCGGCGCTTTGGCGCAAGCGCGCGCCATGCTGGCGGCGGCGCGCAAACCGGTGATCCTAGTGGGCGTGGAAGCCGTAACGGTAGCCGAACCACTGCGCGCTTTGGTGGCCGCACTGGGTTGCCCCGCGCTGGTCACTTATAAGGCCAAGGGCGTGATCGCGGATGCCGATCCGCATTTTGTGGGCATTTTCACCGGCGGATCGCTGGAAGCGCCCTGCGTGCAGGATGCGGATCTGATCATTCTCGCCGGTCTCGATCCCGTGGAACTGATCCTGCAACCTTGGCGCTATAGCGCGCCGGTTT
>CAMCZJ010000234.1 GCA_945886995.1 Asaia bogorensis | reverse complement strand
AGGCTTACCTCAACACCAAATTCGTTTCTCAGGCAGGGCTTTGAAATCCAGGGCCGGTCAGGTTTTCCCTGGCCGGCCTTGCATCATGCGTAGGGCGCCGTGGCGCTGACCGAAACCCATTGGCGAAGCCTGTTTCAGGAGCGCGACTTCCGTCGGCTCTGGATGGTTGGGTTTTCGATTTTTGTGGTGCGCTGGCTGGAAATGCTGGCGGTGGGGGTATTTGCCTATAACGCCACCGGGTCGGCCTTTATCGTCGCCATGCTGACCATGCTGCGCCTTCTGCCCATGGGGTTGTTTGGCGCCTTTCTGGGCGCGGCAGCGGAGAGGATGGATCTGCGCCGTGTGCAAATTCTGATTCTGGTGATGCAGATTTTGGCCTCGGCAGTGATTGCGATGCTCGCTTTGCTGGGGCTGATCGCCGTTTGGCATTTGGCCGTGGCAGCCTTCATCAATGGCGTTGGCTGGGCAGCCGATAATCCCGTGCGCCGCGCCATGATTGGCGCCGTGGTGGGTCCAGCGCGCATGGGTGCGGCCATGTCCATTGATGTCGGCACCAGCAATGCCAGCCGCATGCTGGGGCCAACGCTTGGTGGTGTGTTGCTGGCACTGCTCGGGCTTGATGGCACTTTCGTATTGGCGACGCTGCTTTATTTGCCGGCGCTGATCGCAGCCCTGCTGCTGCCGACAACGCCGCGCGTCACCGCAAGCAAGCCTGCGCCCGTACTGGCCCGCATTGCCGAGGGGCTTACCGCCGTGCGCGCCGATCCGCGCTTGAGCGGCACGCTGATGATCACGCTGATCTACAACCTGTTCGGCTGGCCCTTCACCAGCATGATCCCGGTGATTGGCAAGGATCAATTGGCGCTGGGGCCTGAAGGTGTTGGCGTATTGGCGAGCATGGATGGTGTGGGCGCGCTATTGGGTGCGGTGCTGATCACGCTGTTCATCGGACCAGCGCTTTATCGTCGCTGCTATCTGGGCGGTGTTGTGCTTTATCTGTGTATGGTGATTGCTTTTGCGCTCATCCCCAATCCATGGCTCGCGGGTCTTGCGCTGATTTTGGTGGGCATTGGCGGAGCAGGCTTTGGCATCATGCAGCCCACGCTGATTTATTTGGCAACCCCAGTGGAATTGCGCAGCCGCGTGCTGGGCCTGCTTTCCGTTTGCATCGGCATGGGACCGATTGGCTTCATTGGCCTTGGCATTGCCGCCGAGTTGTTGGGCGCGCCGATTGCGACCGCGCTGATGGCGGGGTGCGGCTTGGTGGCGCTGACGGTGACGCATCGCTATTGGAAACATATCTCCGGCGGGTGAAGGATAATCAGCATGGAAAACTTACACGTTTCAGCAGCAGCGCTGGCCGCAGCCTTGAAGGCCAAGCGCCAACGCATCGCGGTCGCGGAATCCTCAACCGGCGGGCTGATCGCGGCTTCCTTGCTCGCTGAACCAGGTGCCTCCGCCTATTTCCTCGGCGGCGGCGTGATCTATACCGCGCAAGCGCGCGAAGCCCTGCTTGGCATCACCCCCGCTGACATGGAAGGCATGCGTTCCGCGAGTGAGCCCTATGCCCTGCTGCTCGCGCGGCGTGTGCGCGAAAAACACGGCGCGGATTGGGGATTGGCCGAAACGGGTGCTGCGGGTCCTTCCGGCAATCGCTACGGCGATGCTGCCGGGCATAGCTGCATCGCCGTGGTGGGACCTAATATTGAACGCGTGATTACGCTTGAAACCCGCAGCGCGGATCGCCGCGCCAATATGCGCCGCTTCGCGCAAGGCGCCTTTGGGCTGGCGATCAAGACGATTGGTCTCTGACGCAAAGCCTACTGGCTCGCCCAGACAATCCGGTGCACCCAGGCAATTTCCGGCAATTCGAAACTATAGCTTGGATGCGCGGGATTGAGGCTCGCGACATCAATCCGCTTCGCCGAATGGCGGCGCAATTCCTTGGCCATAACCTCACCGCGGCGCGTGCGTACGACAACGCGATCCCCCCGGCGCACCGGCGCGGCGGGGGATACGATCACCACATCCCCATCGCGAAACACCGGTTCCATGGAATCGCCGGAAATCTCCAGCGCATAAGCATTGGGATCACCGATATCGGGCAATGAGATTTCATCCCAACTGCCGCCCACCGGATAACCACCATCATCGAAATACCCCTCACCACCTGCCTGAGCCAGGCCAATAAGGGGTATGCGCCGATTGACCACGCCGCGCCCGCCGCGGGAAATCGCGGTGGCACCGGTAACGAGCGCCGCGAAATCATCCATCCGCGCGCCAAGCGCATCCAGCACCTTCGCGATACTTTCCGTGGAAGGCCAACGCGCGCGGCCATCCACGCCGACGCGCTTCGATGGATTGAAGGCGGTAGGGTCAAGCCCAGCCTTCTTCGCGAGCCCCGAAGCCGAGAGCCCGTATTCCGCCGCGAGCGCATCCAGCGCGCGCCAAATATCCTCATGCCGCATGGGCTAGCTCCTCATTGTCCCGTGGGTCCGCGGGGGTCCCGACTCCAGATATGGTTCTGGTTTCTGTGCAATATATCCTAGGTCTTGTGTCAAATTTCAATAGGCCAGTTTTCCTTTTTTCGCTTGCGACTAGCAATTTTTGCGGTTAATTTGCCTGCATTACACAACCATAAGGCGAGATTTCCCCCATGATCGCAGCACAAAAATCCCATTACAGCCCCCGCTTTGCCTCCCTCAGCAAAGCAGAACCCTTCCTTTCCAGCGAAGAGGCCTGGTTCTGGACCATGGCAGCGCTGACCGCGCGGCGCGATGGCGCACGCATTGTCGCCGGCAAGGGTGATAAGCAACGCCCCTGCGAACCGGATGATGTGGTGAAGTGCCTTGATCGGCTTTATCGCCATCGCCGCATTGATCTGACGCATGCGCGCATTCTTCGTATCTGGGGCGAAAGGGGCGCCGCGCCCGATCCGCGCTACCCATCCGAAAAGCATGATTGGCGGCTGTGGCGTGAAGCGCTGGATCGGCTGGAATGGCCGCTTCGCGTGAAAGGAATCATCGCATGAATCCGCGCATTTCCCATGTTCATACTGAAGATTCAGCGCAAGCGATCTGGATCATTTTTGGCGGTCGTGCGGATCAGCCATGGCTTTATCCCCTACGGCCAGGCTTTCGCCACTGCTTCGCCGCCATCCAGGACAATACTGGCTGGACCGTACTTGACCCACTTTCGGGCCGGCTGATGGTGGCACGTTTGCCGCTGGAGGCGTATTTCGATCTGCCGCGCTTCTACCGCCGCGCGGGGCTTCGCGTGACTGGCCCCTTCACCCCCGGCCCAGCCGCGCCGCGCCTGCTGCCGCCGATCTTTGGGCTGAACTGTGTCGCGCTATGCCGCGCACTTTTGGGCGCGACTGCACCGCACGCACTGACCCCTTTTGGTCTCTATCGTAGGTTGCAAAATGACGACCAAAAAAATCTTAGGAAAAATGTCTTGACTGAGACGCTGCATTAGGCTATCAAGCTCACGCCAACGGGCGCAGTGCGCCTGAAGGTCTTCCTCTCTCGCTCCTCCCGAAACTTCCATGGGCCCGGCCTCTTCCACAAGAAGGCGCCGGGCTCATGGCTTTTTGGCGGGGCGCCAACCCTTTCCCGGAGAAGCGCGCGCATGGGTGGCCTGTTCCAAGCACCGAAGCCGAAAATCACCGTTCAGCCCGCCGCGCCGCCCGCCCCAGCGCCTGAGGTTGTGGCTTCCGAAGCACGCATCGAAAACCGCGCCAGCGCCTCACGCGGCCTGCCGGGTACCATCGCCACCTCCGCACGCGGCCTGCTCAGCACCATGCCGGATTTCCTCACCACACGCCGTTCCTTGCTGGGGGAATGAAGCGCATGACACCGCAAGAAATTCTCGCGCGCCATGAAGCCGCGTTGGCCATGCGCCAGCGCCATGAAGGCATCTGGCGTGATTGCTACAATCATGTGCTGCCGCCCATCGGCAGTGGTGCAACGCTGTTTGACGCAACAGCAGCCGATGCGGCGGAACAGCTTTCTGCCTCCTTGCTTGCGGAACTCACACCGCCCTGGTCGCGTTGGTTTGGCCTTGCCCCCGGCCGCCCGACTCAGGATACGGATGAACAGCGCGCCGTCGCCGCTTTGGAAGAAACGGCAGAAATGCTGCAAACGCATCTCGACCGCTCCAATTTCGCGCTTGAAATGCACCAGGCCTTTCTTGACCTGGTGATCACCGGCACGGGCCTGATGCTGGTGGAAGAAGCAGCACCAGGTGAGGCTTCCGCGCTTCGTTTCACCGCCATCCCCATGCAGGATGCAGTGCTGGAAGAAGGCCCATCCGGACGGCTTGATACGGTATTCCGTGCCATCAGCCTGAATGACACCGCGCTGCTTGCGCGCTTCCCGGCCAGCATGCCACCGCGGACGAAAGGCGACATGACAAATGAGGCCAAGCACCGCGTGATCGAAGCCATCTGGCCCGATCGTGCCGGCTATCGCTTCGCCGCAGTGCTGGCTGATCAAGATGCACCGGCCCTTCTGGCTGAGGGCAGCTTTGCCGAAAACCCCTTCATCGCCTTTCGTTGGCTGAAGGCACCTGGCGAAAGCTATGGCCGCGGCCCCGTGGCGAAAGCGCTGCCCGATATCCGCACCGCGAATAAGGTGGTGGAACTCGTGCTCGCCAATGCCTCCATCGCCGTCACCGGCATTTGGCAGGCGGAAGATGATGGCGTGCTGAACCCAGCCACCGTGCGCCTGGTACCGGGCGCCATCATCCCGAAGGCGCCAGGGTCTTCCGGCCTTACGCCGCTTGCCGCCCCCGGTAGCTTCGATGTCTCACAACTTGTGCTGAATGATCTGCGCGCACGCATCCGCACCGCCTTGCTCGCGGACCGTCTTGGCCCGCAGCGGGATCAGCGCATGACAGCGACCGA
>CAMCZJ010000233.1 GCA_945886995.1 Asaia bogorensis | reverse complement strand
ATGAGCAGCAGCAGCGCGAACCAGCAATGGGGCGGACGTTTCGCCGAAGGCCCCTCGGCCATCATGGCCGCCATCAATGCCTCGATCGGGTTTGATCGCAAGATGTGGCGCCAGGATATCCAAGGCAGCCTAGCCCATGCCGCCATGCTCAAGCATGTAGGCATCATCAGCGCGGAAGACGAGGCCGCAATCCGCGACGGGCTTGGAAAAATCGCCAAGCGCATTGAAGCGGGCGATTTCCCCTTTGATGACGCGCTTGAAGATATTCACATGAATATCGAAGCGCGGCTGACAGAAACCATCGGGGAAGCCGGCAAGCGCCTGCACACTGGCCGGTCACGGAATGACCAGGTGGCCTTGGATGTGCGCCTTTGGGTGCGCGATGCGATTGATGGGCTTTCTGAGCAGATCAAGGATGTGATGCGCGCCTTGGTGGCCCGCGCGGAAGAACATGCCGGCAGCGTCATGCCCGGCTTCACGCATTTGCAGCCGGCGCAGCCCGTGACTTTCGGCCATCACATGCTGGCCTATGTCGAAATGCTTTCGCGTGATTTGTCGCGGCTGGCGGATTGCCGGGCGCGCTTGAATGAAAGCCCCTTGGGTGCGGCGGCGCTGGCGGGCACGGGCTTCGCGATTGATCGGCACATGACCGCCAAGGCGCTTGGCTTTGATCGGCCTATGCGGAACAGCCTGGATGCTGTGGCATCGCGCGATTTTGCCGCTGAATTCCTGTTCTGCTCTGCCATGTGCAGCGTGCATCTTTCGCGCCTCGCGGAAGAAATCGTGATCTGGACCAATCCCTATTTCGGCTTTGTGAAACTATCTGATGCCTTCACCACCGGCAGCTCCATCATGCCGCAAAAGCGCAACCCTGATGCGGCGGAATTGGTGCGCGGCAAGACGGGCCGCGTGATGGGCGCGCTGATGGGCATGCTGACGGTGATGAAGGGCCTGGCGCTCACCTATTTCAAGGATATGCAGGAAGACAAGGAAGGCATTTTCGATGCCGCCGAAAGCCTGACCCTGACGCTGGCGGCCACCGCCGGCATGGTGCGGGATATGAAGCCGCAGACGGAACGGCTCGCCAGCGCCGCCGGGGCAGGGTTTTCCACCGCGACCGATCTGGCGGATTGGCTGGTGCGTAGCCTTAAAATGCCCTTCCGCGATGCGCATCACACGACCGGCACGCTGGTGGCCAAGGCAGAAGCGCGCGGCGTTGATCTTTCCAGCCTGACCTTGGCGGAAATGCAGGCGGTGGAACCGCGCATCACCGCGGGCGTATTTGATGTGCTGACGGTTGAAGCCTCCGTCAGGTCGCGCACATCCTATGGCGGCACGGCGCCGGCCAATGTCGCGGCCATGGCCGCCGAATGGAAGGTGAAGCTGGCATGAGGCATAGTGCGCGGTCCCTGCTGCTTCTGCTGGCAGTGGCCTTTCTGGCCACGGCCTGTGGCCGCATGGGCCCCATCCGCCCGCCCGGCCCAGCCGAGGAAGTCACCCATCCCAGGCAATACCCAAATCGCTGATCGGGCGCTTTCCCGCTTGCGATAAGCCGCGCACATCACGACAATAGGGGGATGGCCGCCCCCGCACCTGCCCTTGATCCGGGCAATGATCCGTCCTTTGCCGAATTGCTGGCACAACGCCCGCAATTGACCCGCCACGCCCATGATGGGTTGGTGATGGAAGATGTGCCTTTGGCCCGCATTGCCGAAGTCGTGGGCAGCCCAACTTGGGTCTATTCTGCCGGCACCTTGCGCCGCCGCGCGCGTGCATTGCGCGCTGCCCTGGCTGATGCAGGGCTGACCGCCAGTGTGCATTTCGCGACCAAGGCCAATGATAATCTTTCGGTGCTGGCGCTGCTGGGCCGTGAAGGGCTTGGCGCTGATGTGGTGAGCGAAGGCGAATTGCGCGGCGCACGTGCCGCCGGCATTCCCGCCAGTGCGATTGTCTTTTCCGGCGTCGGCAAATCTGAGCGCGAAATTCGCCTGGCGCTCGCTGAAGGCATCATGCAGATCAATGCCGAAAGCGCTGAGGAAATCACCATGATTTCCGCCATCGCCGCCGGCATGGGGCGTGTGGCGCCGGTGGCCATTCGCGTCAACCCGGATGTGGATGCAAAGACCCACGCCAAGATCACCACGGGCCTAAGCGAGAATAAATTCGGCGTGGCTTATGATGATGCGCTGGCGCTTTACGCGCGCATGGCAAAGCTGCCCGGGATTCGCCCGATTGGCATCGCGACCCATATCGGCAGCCAGATTACCGTGGGCATGGGTGCCTATCGCGCGGCCTATGCGCGGCTGGCGGAATTGGTGCGCGCCATTCGCGCGCAAGGTTTGCCGATTGAACGCGTGGATTGCGGCGGCGGGCTTGGCATTGCCTATCGCGATGAGATCGCCCCCGCGCCGGCGGCCTTGGCCGGGGCGATCAAGGCAGAGCTCGGCGCGCTGGGCCTGCCGGTGATGCTGGAACCGGGGCGCTGGATTGCCGGGCCGGCGGGGGTATTGCTTGCCCGTGTGATCCTGCAAAAGCAAGGGGCGGCGCGGCGCTTTGTGGTGCTGGATGCGGCGATGAATGATCTGCTGCGCCCGGCCATGTATGAAAGCTGGCATGGCATTCTGCCGGTCTCGCCAGCCGCTTTGGTCGCGCCGCTTGCGCCGGCGGATGTGGTTGGTCCCGTCTGTGAAAGCAGCGATTGCTTCACGCGTGACCGCGCTTTGCCGGATTTGCCGCCCGGCGCCTTGGTCGCGCTGCTTGATACAGGCGCGTATGGCGCCACCATGTCTTCCACCTATAACGCGCGACCCTTGGCGGCTGAGGTTTTGGTCGATGGCGCGCGCTTTGCCGTGGTGCGGGACCGCCAATCCTATGAGGCGTTGCATGCCGGCCAACGCGTGCCGGAATGGCTGATGGAATGAGCCAGTCGCCCGGGAAAGCGCCGCCTGAAAGCCAGGGCCTTGGTACCCTGGGCTTGAAGCTTGGGCTTTCTCGGCTTGCGCTTTGGTGGGAAGGGGCCTGGCGGGCGCTTTGGCCGCCACTTGGCGTGATGGGCGCCTTTTTGGCGCTGGCCTTTACCGGGCTGCTGCCCACGCTGCCGCCCGCTTTGCATTTGCTGATCCTGATCGGTTTTACCGCCACGCTTGGCTATCTTGGCTATCGCGCGGCGCTTGGCCTGCGCGCGCCCGCGACAGATGCGGCGGCGCGGCGCTTGGAACGTGATTCCGGGCTGGCGCATCGCCCGCTTGCCGTGCTGGCGGATCGCCCTGCCGGGGATGACCCCATGGCGCAGGCGCTGTGGCAGGCGCATCGGGACCGCGCGGTGGCGCAGCTTGGGCGGTTGAGTGTGGCGCGCCCTTCCCCGGGGCTGGCAGCGCGAGACCCGCGCGCCTTGCGCGCCGCCGTGCTGGTGGCGCTTGTGGCGGGCCTTGGCATGGCTGGGCGGGAAGCGCCGGAACGACTGCTCGCTGCTCTGATGCCGCCTTTCGCCGAACCCGCTTCCGCGCCAGCGGCCTTGGCCGCGCGGTTTGAAGCCTGGGTGACGCCGCCCGCCTATACCGGCGCGCCGCCGCAATTCCTGAATGCGGCGGGCGGCGCAGTGGCGGTGCCGGCGGGTAGCCGGCTGCATATGGTGTTCTCGGGCAGCGCCAGCCCGCCGGAATTGCGCCTGGGCGGCGCGGCCCATCCCTTCGCGCGCATGGATGCGCAAAGCCACGCGCTTGAACTGCCACTGACCGAAGGTGGCGCTTTGGTGCTGAAGCGCGATGGGCGCGATGTGGTGCAATGGGCGCTGACTCTGACACCCGATACGCCACCGCGCGTCACCTGGGATCCCTCACCGGCGCGCGCAGGCCGGGGGCTGGGGCTCCGCCTGCCCTGGAAGGCGGAAGATGATTGGGGCTTGGTGGCGCTGCGGGTTGAATTGCGGCTGAAGCAGCGGCCTTCCGCCCCGCCAGTGACGCAGGATATGCCCTTGCCCGGCGGCGCGCCGCGCCAGGCGCAGGGGGCGGCGCAGCATGATTTCTCGGCGCATCCCTGGGCTGGGCTGGAAGTGGAAGCGCGGCTTTTCGCGCGTGATGGCGCGGAACAGGAAGGCAAATCCGAAGGCGCGTTTCTGGTCCTGCCGGAACGGCGCTTTTCCCACCCGGTCGCACAGCAATTGATCGCACTTCGGCGCGCGCTGTCTCTTGACCCCGGCGCACGAGAACCGGCGCGGCGCGACTTGGACCGCATCACCAATGCGCCTGAAACCTTCGAACATGATACGGGCATGTACCTGACGCTGCGTTCTGCCCGGCATCGGCTGATGCGCGACAGGCGCGATGAAGCCGTGCCCGAAGTGCAGCAGGTTTTGTGGGATGTGGCAGTGGCTTTGGAAGAAGGCCGCACGGACCGCACGGCGCGTGCCCTGACCCAAGCACGCGAAGCCCTGCGTGAGGCTTTGGAAGAAGCCCGCCGAGAGGGTGCTGAACGCAACCCTGAGGAGCGCGCGGAGATGCAGCGCCGCATTCAGGAATTGCGCGAAGCCATCCGCCGCCATCTGGAAGCCTTGGCCGAACGCATGCAGCGCGAAAACAATGAAGCGCTATCCTATGACCCGCAGCAGCGCGTCTTTGATCGCCGCGAATTGGAACGCCGCACCCGCCGCCTGGAAGATGCCGCGCGCGATGGCCGGCAGGAAGATGCCGAACGCGAAATGGCCGAGCTTGAGGAAATGCTCCAGGCCCTTGAAGAAGGCCGCACGAGCCGGGCGGAGGATCGCCAACGCCAACAACGCCAGCGCGGCCAGCAGCAAATGGGCGCGCTTCAGGATATGGTGCGCCGGGAAGCGGAAATGCTGGACCGCGCGCATCGCCGCAGTGGAGATCAGGAAAATACGCGCAATGATGCGCGCCGGCCACCGCCGCC
>CAMCZJ010000232.1 GCA_945886995.1 Asaia bogorensis | reverse complement strand
GGTGGCAATTGCGGCGATGGTCATCGCGCGGGGCGAACCACTCACCTATCTGCTCGGCGGTTTTGCCCCGCCGCTTGGCATTGCACTGGCGGCAGATGGGTTGGCTTCCGCGATGCTGCTGGCCTCGGCCATTGTGCTGGTGGCCACTGGGCTTTTTGGCCGCGTCGCCTACCCAGAGCCATGCTGGGAAAAGGGCGGGCGTGCCGCCTTTGCCTATTGGTGCTTGCTGCCCGCATTAGCGGCCTCCCTCGCCGTTGCCTTTTTGGCGCGCGATCTGTTCAGCCTATTTGTGGCGCTGGAGATGCTGACCTTCACCGCGCTGGCGCTTGCCTGCCTTGATGGGCGGCCTTCGCAATTCAAGGCAGAGCTGCGTTATTTGCTTTTCGCCCTGCTGGGATCGGTACTTTATTTGCTCGGCTGCGCTTTGTTCTATGGCGCCTATGGCACGCTTGATATCGGCTTGCTTGCCGGGAATACGCGCGCGGATGCGCCAACGCGCTTGGCTGGCGCGCTCATGACTGTTGGGCTGCTCGCCAAGATGGCCGTGTTTCCGCTGCATCTTTGGCTACCGCCGGCGCATGCGGGGGCGCCACCGGCAGGGTCCGCCTTGCTCTCGGGGCTTGTGGTCAAGGGCGCCTTTGTCCTGTTGGTGCGGCTTTGGTTCTGGGTGCTGCCCGGCCCGCCCGTGATGGGGGCGGAATTGCTCGCCGCCCTTGGGGCTGCGGCGATCCTGGTCGGCAGCGTGGTCGCGCTCAGGCAGGAAAAGCTGAAGGCGCTGATCGCTTATTCGACTGTCGCGCAAATTGGATATCTGTTCCTTATGTTCCCACTGCTGATGGCGGGCGACCCTGATGCGGCGACGCGCGCCTGGATGGGGGGCACAATGCAGGCTGTGTCCCATGCGCTTGCCAAGGCAGCGATGTTCCTTGCCGCCGGCCTGATTGTGCAATCCATCGGTGAGGATCGGGTCGCCGGGCTTTGCGGCGCAGCGCGGGCCGCGCCTTTTGCGGTGCTGGCGATTGGCATTGGCGGGCTTTCGCTGATGGGTGTGCCGCCGAGTGGCGGCTTCACCGCGAAATGGATGCTGCTGCGCGCTTCGGTGGATACCGGGCAATGGTGGTGGTCGCTGGTCATTCTGGCGGGCGGGCTGCTGACCGGCGGTTATGTCTATCGCCTTGTGGCCGCTGCTCTGGCACCAGCCCCACCCGGAGCGGCGCCGCGCCCCGTGCCGCGCGTGCAGGAAGGCGCGGTGCTGGTGCTGGCGTTGCTATCCATGCTGCTTGGGCTGCTGCCGCTTTCGATGCTTGGCCTGGCGCAGATCGGCCAGCCGGTGATTGCGCCATGAATCTGCTGCTGCCGCTTATCCCGCTGCTGCCGGCGATGATGCTGCTGGCGCTTGTTTGGCCAGTGACGCGGGGGCGCGTGATGGGCGCGCTTTGGCTGGCACCCTTGCCCGCGCTGCTGATCGCGCCCTTCGCCATGGGCACTTCGCTCGTGCTTTATCCGGGCGGGCTCAAGTTTACCTTGCTACTGGATGCGTCGGGGGCGTTGCTGCTCGGTGGTGCCGCGCTGCTTTGGAGTGCCGCCGGCCTTTTCGCTCGGGCGCAGATGGGCAAGGGGCCAGCAGCCAAGCGCTTTGCGGCATGGTGGCTGCTGACGCTTTCGGGCTGCCTTGGCGTTTTCATCGCGGGCGATCTTTTGAGCTTTTATCTGGCTTTTGCGGTGGTGAGCCTGGCCGCCTTCGGCCTTGTTGCGCATGATGGCACGCCCAAGGCGCGGCGGGCTGGCGGGCTTTATCTGTTGCTGGCGGTGCTGGGAGAGATCGCGCTGCTGTTGGCCTTTGCCCTGCTGCATGGTCGCGCGGGTACCGAAAGTATTGCCATTGCTGACGTCGCGCCGGTGCTGCGCACCACGCCGGGTGGGCCCGTGATTGCGGCGCTGCTGATCCTTGGCTTCGGGCTCAAGATGGGGCTGATGCCTTTGCATGTCTGGCTGCCCATCGCGCATCCGGCCGCACCGGCGCCGGGTTCTGCGGTGCTGAGTGGTGCCATCATCAAGGCCGGCGTGATCGGGTTGATCCGCTTTCTGCCCTTCGATGGTGTGCCGGCGCCCGATGGCGCGCTGCTCGCAGCACTTGGCTTTGCGACTGCCTATTGGGGTGTTGCGATGGGGCTCACGCAGCGCAACCCGAAAACCATCCTTGCCTATTCGAGTGTCAGCCAAATGGGCGTGGTGGCGGCGATTTTCGGTATGGGGCTCACGCTTGGGATCGCGGAGACGCCGCTGCATGCGGCGTTCTATGCGCTGCATCACATGTTTGCGAAGGGGGCGCTGTTTCTGGGGGTTGGGCTGGCGCTGGCCAGTGGTCCGAAAGGGCGGACTTTGGTGCTGCCTTTGGCGCTGTTGTTGGCGCTTGGGTTTGGTGGGTTGCCACCAACCGGCGGGGCGCTCGCCAAGGCCGCGGTGAAGCCGGAACTTGGCGCTGGGCTTGCTGCCATGGCAGCGATGCTTTCCGCCTTCGGGTCAACCGCGCTGATGCTGCATTTTGTGCAAAGGCTGCGCGCGGCGATGCAGGAGGCGCCGCACGCCACGCTGCATTGGGGCCTTGGCGGGCCATGGTTGGTCTTGGCGGTGGCGGCACTGGTCTTGCCCTGGGCGCTTTATGGCGCGGTCACCGGCAAGGCGCCTGAGGCCATTTGGACCATTTCGACCATCGCGCCGGTTTTGGCCGGGGCGGGTTTCGCGCTATTTTGGAACCGCATCCTCCCGCGCGTGCCGGAAGTGCCGGCGGGCGATGTTTTGGTGTTTGCTGAGCGCGGTTCCCCCTGGCGTGATGCGGCGGCGCGCGCGGTTGTGGGGCTGGAACACGCAACGCGCCCCTGGCCGGTGGCGGGCATTGCGCTGATGCTGCTGATCCTGGCGTTTTATGGGCTGATTGGCCTCAGAGGCTGAGCGTGGAGCTTCTTGACGCCTTGGTGATTGGCGCGGCGCGGAAACGCCTGAGCGCCCGGCCTATTTTCGTGTCGGCCAAGCCAGCACCAAGCCACCCGCCGCAATCAACAAACACCCCGCCAGCGCCCAAAGCCCGGGCCAGCGGTCAAACATCGCCGCATCCAAGGCGAGTGCAAAGCCAATACGCGCATAATGCCAGGGGGCGAGGGCGGATACCTCTGCCCGGCGCACTGCGCCCGCCAGAAAAAGCAAAGCCGCTGTCTGCAAGAAAGTATAGATCACAACCAGGCCCCAGGTGAGCAAATCGGGGCTTCGCCACAGCACCAGCATGGCCGGCGCGAGCATGACCACGCCCATCAGCGCGCCTTGTGTGGTGATATCTTCCGCACTCGCCACATCACGAATGCGCCGCGCCATTACCTGATAGGTGGCGTAAGACAAGGCTGAGGCGACGGGGATCGCGGCATACCAGGTGAACAGCTCGCCGCCCGGGCGCACCACCACCAGCATGCCGGCGAAGCCGAGCAGCACGGCAATCCAGCGCCGCATGGTGACTTGTTCCTTCAGCCAAAGCGCACCAAGGGCGGCGAGGATGACGGGGGCGGTAAAACCAAGCGCGGCGGCTTCCGTGATTGGCACCAGCCAATAGCCAATCACGCCAAGCGTTGTGGAGAAGATCAGCATGGCACCCGTCATGCGCTGCGCCCAAGGCCGTGCGGGTGCCGCGATGCGCGCGATGGCCGCCAAGGGTGCGGGCTTCACCATGGTCAGCGCCATGACGGAAGCAAGCACCAAGGCTGAACGCAGGAAGGTGATTTCAAACGGATGCAGGCTTTCCGCCAATACCTTCGCCAGCGCATAGCCAAGGGCGTAAAGGGCTGTGCTCGCCAAGGTGAATAGAACCGCGATGCCGTAGGGCGACATGGCTTATCGTTCGTCCGGGTAATCGCGGCCGGGGCGGGCCTTATAGGTCGGCATGGACCAGCCGCGCAGAATGGCGGCGCCGCGCAGCGCAAATCCGGCAAAGGCACCGATCGGGAGTGCGATATCGCGCGGCAGGCCAGCATGCATCAGCGCAACGAAGATGGCCGCACCGAAAGCCGCCGCGGTGGCGTAGATTTCGCGGCGCAGGATCAGCGGCAGCTCGGCGCAGATGATATCGCGCAATATGCCGCCGAAGGTTGCCGTGATGGTGCCCATGAGTATCGCGACCCAAGGCGGCGCGCCCCAGCGGAGTGCTGCTTCCGTGCCGAGCACAGCAAACAGGCCAAGCCCGACCGCATCCGCCCAGAGCAAGGCCACGAAGCGCCGTTCCACAAGATGAGCCGTGAAAAACACCAGCAATGCGACGCCTGAGGCCAGCACCACCATGCCTGGCGCTTTCAGCCAAAAGACCGGTGCGCCCAGAATCAAATCCCGCACGGTGCCGCCGCCAAAAGCCGTGACGCAGGCAATCAGGATGAACCCCACGGGATCAAGTTGCTTGCGCGACGCGCTCAGCGCCCCCGAAGCCGCGACGACCGCGACAGCTATCCAGGCGGATAAGGCCACCCCCTCATCAAAGGCGCTCATTTTGTTTCATTCAGCAGCAACGGCGCGTGTTTTGGCGGCGTTGCTGCTGGCGCGTGCCCCGCCTGCGCACAGCAGCGAAAGCCCAAGCAGCCCCGCTACCACCGGCAGCACCAGGATCGGGTAGCCCATATCAATCAGAAACCCGAGCGGTACGGGGGTAATGGCGCCGCCAAGTGGCAGACCAGAGGAGACAAAGCCAAACACCTTGCCGATTTGCCCAGGCGGGCAGGCATCCTTCAGCATGACATCGCGCGGGGTGCGCGATGCCCCCATGGCGAGGCCGGCGAGTAGCCCTATCCCAGGAAGTGCGACCTCAGGCAGTGCCACCAATCCCAGCACCAGGAACATCGCCATGGCGAAAAGCGTCAGGATGGTCACAAAGCCCATCA
>CAMCZJ010000231.1 GCA_945886995.1 Asaia bogorensis | reverse complement strand
ACATGCGGGTAGGAGTTCGTCACGATATTGAAGCCCGCCTGACGGAGCGACCCAATCGCATCCGGTGGCGGCACCTCAATCCAATCCACTTGGCCGGAACGCAGCGCGGCAAGGCGCGTATTGGCTTCCGGCATGGGCAGCAGGATGATGCGATCAAGCTTCGCGCGGCGCGCCGTATCCCAGTAATTATCGTTGCGCGAAAGCTCCGCCGATTGGCGCGGCACGAAGCGGGTAAGCCGGAAGGGGCCAGTGCCGGCCGGCGGCAAAGCCGCAACCCGCGCCCAATCCCGCCCAGCCTGTTCAAAGGAATTGGGGGAGGTGATCAGCACATAAACGGACAGGAAGGGCCAGTAGGAAACCGGGCGGGTGGTGGTGGTCTCGAACGTGAAGTCATCCACCTTGCGGTAGGATTCCAGCACCGGGATGCGCCCGCGCGTGATCGCGCTGCCGGTCGCGTCAAATTGCGGGCTATCATTCTTGAAGAAACGGTCGAAATTCCACAGCACCGCATCTGCATTGAAGGGCGTGCCATCATGGAAGGTCACGCCACGGCGCAGATGAAAGCGCCAGATGCGCGGGTCATTGGCATCCTGTTCCCAGCGTTCCGCCAGCCCCGCCTTGATCCCGGCGGGCTGATCCGCGCGCGACAAATCCCAGAGCACCAGGGATTCGAAAACCGGATAGCCAAGGAAGCGCATGCCCTCAAACCCGTTATTCGGCATGCCGGTGGTGGTTGGCACATCGGTCGCGGTCATGGCGATGCGCAAGGTTTTTGGCTGTTGCTGCGCTTCAGCGCCCGCAATGCCCATGGCCATCAGGGCAGCGGTCAGTGCCGCGCCCCAAAGGCGGTTTTTCCAGTTCATGTTATGTCTCCCGTCCGTGGCAGCGCGGGGGCGCTGCCTTGGGTGGAAGCCTAGCAAGCTTTGGGCTGGGGCCAAGCCCTGCTTATTCAGGTTTGATGTTCTGGCTGCGGATAAGATCGCCCCACATGACCAATTCTTCGGCAAGGGTGCGCGCCAAAACCTCAGGACCACCCGTTTCCAGCACCACGCCCTGTTCGGCCATGCGCGCGATCAGGTCAGGGTCCCGTGTTGCCACAGCCAAAGCTTGCGCGGCGCGTACCACGATGGGCGCGGGCAAGCCAGCAGGCCCGAATAGCCCCTGCCAAACACGCCATTGAAGCCAGGCAGCGCATCGGCCACGGGCGGTAGATCGGGCAGTAGCGCAACACGATCCTTGGAGGAGATGGCAAGGGCACGTGTCGCCCCTTCCCGCACGGCAGGCAGCGCTTCCTGCACCGCGCTGAACATCGCCTGCACGCGATTCTGCCGGAGATCAATCAAGGCCGCCGCTCCGCCGCGATAGGGCACATGCACCACATCAATCCCAGCGCGCGCACGGAACAATTCAAGGCAAAGATGGTTCACCGCACCTGTGCCGGAGGAGCTGAAATTCACGCGGCCCGGATTGGCCTTGGCATAGGCAATGAGTTCCGCCGTGGTTCTGACGGGCAATGATGGATGCACATGCAGGATGAAGGCTGTGCGAAACACCGTGCCAATCGGCGTGAGTGCCGCCACCGGATCGCGCGGTTGCAGATTGGGCTGGAGCGCAGGATTGATGGCAAGGGTCGAAGTCCCCATCAGCAGCGTATAGCCATCAGGCCGCGCCTGTGCGGCGGCGTTATTGGCCACCGCCGTTGCGGCACCCGGGCGGTTATCCACCACCAAGGTCTGGCCCAATTCGCGGCTCATGCGGTCCACAATGCCGCGCGCGCCGAAATCTGTGACCCCGCCCGGCGGATAGCCAAGCAGCACGGAAACGCTGCGATTGGGCCAGGCCTCCTGGGCGCTGAGACCACCTGGCAGGGCCGGCGCGGCCAGGGTTGCGGCAAGCAGGGTGCGTCTTTTCATTGGGTTCCTCCCGATCAGGGCGCAGCCTGCTTCAGCCGATATGCTGGATCAAGTCCCAGCGAAAATTGGTACACTTGGCCCTGAGCTGCCTCAGGTTTCCAACCCCGCGGCACGGCGCTCACGCGCGGCAATAAGCTCAAAGCCGATCGAACGAAAGGGTTCCGGTGCCACCCAATTGGCCAGCCCCCAAGTGGCGCGCACCTCATCCTGCGTGCATTGGCCGAGCGCCAATTCGGCAAGGCGTTTGCCAAGAATACTGCCCTTCACAATGCCAGAGCCATTGCAACCCGCTGAGGTGTAAAGCCCTTCTTCCACCTGGCCCCACCACGGCGCGCCGTTCATGGTGAGTGCCGTGGTGCCGCCCCAGACCTGATCCAAACCGATATGGGCAAGCCCTGGGTAGCGCCGATGAAAGCAGGAAAGCAGGGTTTCCCGCACGCGCGGCGCGGGGACAGGCCGTTCATGCGCATACATTGAACGCACCAAAAGCCTGTCCGGCCCAACGCGCCGCACAGTGGTTCCCAAACGATGCGAAGGCAGCAAGCCCCAAACAGGCATGCTGCCAAGATGCAGCGCATCCTTTGCGTTCAAGGGCTCAGAAAGGGCCGCATAGGTATAGATGGTCACCAGCCTGTCTCGCAGGCGGCCAAAATGCCGGATGGCTGCATTAGTCGCCATAATGACGCATGGCGCTGTGATGCGCGCGGAAGGGGTTTCCAGATACCAATTGCCCTTGCGCTGCATCGAAAGCAGCGGCGTATTTTCATGCAACGCGATATTGGGTTGCAAGGTATCAGCCAGACCTCGGATCAGCGCCGCAGGGTCCAGCACATAACCTTCTTCAGTGTATAGCGCGCATTGGTAATAGCTTGTGCCGATGCGTTCTTGCAGCGCGCTGCGATCCCATAGCTGATGTGGCACGCCCGCCGCCTTGACCGCCGCTTCCAAAGCCCGGACCTGCTTCGCCCCAAGATCGGTAGCAGCCGCCTTGATGCGGCCGGAACGCTGCAGGCCACAATCAATCTTATGTCTTGCGATGGGCTCCAGCAGCCAGGCCCAGCCTTCTTCGGTGAAGCGGTTCAGCGCCTCGGCGCGATCAAGATCGGCGGCACTGGGGCCTGAAGGAAGGTCACGCGGGCTGGCGAAACCCGAATTGCGACCGGAAGAACCCTCGCCGACCTCAGTCGCTTCAATCACAATGATCCGCGCCTGAGGCTGGAGTTCCGCCAGGCGGCGCGCGGCGGCAAGCCCGGTAAAGCCGGCACCGACAATAACGTGATCCGCGGCCACATCCCCCTCTGCCGGGGCGCGGGCTGTGCGCGGCGGCAGCAGGGCATTGAACCCGCAAAGATCAGCATAAAGCGGGAAACTGGGGCGATTCATGGCGATCTGTCTACGGAACCTGTCATCAAGGCGCAATCATGTCGCTTTCTTGCGGGCGCTAGCTTGGAATGGGAAGGAGGCAGGTCAGCCCTCCCGAACTTCCCAAGGACTCCGATCCTTCACCGGACTGTCATCTACTTGTCACACAGCATTGCTAGGCCCCGCTCATGAAAACCGGGGTCTCCATGCTGGAAATCGAACGACTGACGCGGCGCTTTGGCAGCAAAACGGCGGTTGATGGCGTCAGCCTTTCTATCCCAGCCGGGCAGATGGTGGGCGTGATCGGGCGTTCAGGCGCAGGGAAATCCACACTGCTCCGCATGATCAACCGCCTGACGGAGCCGAGCGAAGGGCGCATCATCTTCGATGGCCAGGATGTGACGCAGCTGAAGGGCCGGGCGTTGCGCGATTGGCGCATGCGTTCCGCCATGATCTTCCAGCAATTCAACCTGGTGCAAAGGCTTGATGTGCTGACCAATGTGCTGGTTGGCCGGCTCAATCAGCGCCCCATGCTGTCTTCCATGTTCAAAATGTTCACCGCCGAAGAACGCGCCATGGCGCTGACCGCCTTGGACCGGTTTGACTTGGCCGAGGCCGCGCTGCAACGCGCGGACACACTTTCTGGCGGGCAGCAGCAGCGGGTCGCGATTGCGCGCGCATTGATGCAAAACCCGCGCCTGATCCTGGCCGATGAGCCGATTGCCTCACTCGACCCGCGCAATTCGAAAATTGTGATGGACGCGCTGCGCGATGTTAACCGCGATGGCCTGACCGTATTGGTTAATCTGCATGACCTGACTACGGCGCGCAATTATTGCGACCGCATTGTCGCGCTGAATGCCGGGCGCGTGGTGTTTGATGGCCCGCCCGCGGAACTCACCGCCGCCCGCATCCGCGAGGTTTATGGCGTGACCGAGGAAGAATTCGCCGAAGAAGCCGCGCTGGCTGTCGGCGCCACGCCGCATCAGCTCGCGGTGGCTTGAAGACTATCCCCCCAACAGGAGATTGCGACATGATCACCCGCCGTTCGCTGGCCACGCTTGCCGCTGGCGCTGCCCTGCTGCCAAGCCTTGCCCAGGCGCAGACCTGGAACCCGCGCCGCACGGAAACCTTCACCGAAGGCTTCCCCGCGCCGGGCCGCAGGCCCTGGGCCGAACAAGTGCCGCAGCTGCGCGTGGGCCTGCTGGGCGGTGAGAATGAAGCTGATCGGATGGGCCGTTTCGGCGCCTATCGCGAATTGCTGGAACGCACCTTTGGTGTACCGGTGCGGCTGTTCCCGGCTTCTGACTATGCCGGCGTGCTGCAAGCCTTCAGCGCGAAGCAGATTGAAGTCGCCTCCCTTGGTCCTTCCGGCTATGCTGGCGCCTGGCTTGATACCAATGGCGGGGTTGAGCCGCTGCTGACCGCCGAGGAATCGGATGGCTCCATTTCCTATATCGCGGTCATGGTGGTGCGTGCCGATAGCGGCATCACGAGCCTTGATCAGATGCGCGGCAAGTCGCTCGCCTGGGCGGATGCCAATTCCACTTCCGGCTATCTGATCCCGCGCTTCGCGCTGCGTCGTGGCGGTATTGCGGTGGATGGCAATGCCTATTTCTCCCGCACCGGTTTCGCGGGCGGGCATGAACAGGGCGTGGTTGCCGTGTTGCAGCG
>CAMCZJ010000230.1 GCA_945886995.1 Asaia bogorensis | reverse complement strand
TATGGCCGCTGTATGAACAGGGCGGGCCGCCCGATATCATGCTGATCCAGCTGAACCCGCAAGTGCGCGAAGAAATGCCGACGAGTGCTTCGGATATCGTCAATCGGCTGAATGAAATCACCTTCAATGGCAGCCTGATGGCGGAAATGCGCGCGATTGATTTCGTGCAGCGGCTGCTTGATGCGGGGCGGTTGGAACAGCCGCGCTATCGGCGCCTGTTCATCCATTTGATCGAGGATGAGGATAGGCTGCGGTCTTTCAAACTGTCCACTAAATTCAATGGTGATTGGGAGTTTCTGTGCATGCTGCGCCAATTCGGGCGGGATGCGGCAGAGAAGTGGCTGACGGAACATTTTGACAAGCTCGGCCGCGAAAGCAGCGTGGATATTCGGGATCGTTTTCTGTGACGGCCAAGGATATTTGGGACGCCAAGACCTATTTGCAGTTTGAGGATGAAAGGCTGCGCCCCGCACTGGATTTGATTGCGCGCATTCCGCATGAGGCGCCGAAGCTTGTGGTGGATTTGGGCTGTGGTGCGGGGAATGCGCTGCCGGTGCTGGCCGCGCGTTTTCCTGGTGCGCGTGTGATGGGCGTGGATGGCAGTGCGGCCATGCTCGCCAAGGCTGCGGCGGCGGGGTTTGAGACAGCGCAGGCGGATATCAGCACTTGGGCGCCGGAAGCGCCTGCCGATGTGATTTTCAGCAATGCCGCGCTGCAATGGTTGGATGGGCATGAGGCGCTGTTTCCGCGCCTGCTGGAATGCCTGGCACCTGGCGGCGTTTTGGCCGTGCAAATGCCATCCATGCATGCGGCACCTTTGCGCGCAGTGCAGGACCGTATTGCGCGCGAAGGGCCTTGGGCTGAGGTGTTGCAGCGCGTGAAAAGCGCGCCGCCGATTTTATCGCCCGAAGCTTATTACGCGCTGCTCAGCCCGCGTGTCACAAAACTTGAGATGTGGGTAACGGAATACATCCATGTGCTGCGCGGCGAAGACCCGGTGGTGCGCTGGGCCATGGGCTCGAGCCTGCGGCCCTATTTGGATGCTTTGGGGACTGAGGGCAGCAAGGGGTTTTTGGCGGAATACACTGCGGCGATGCGCGCGGCCTATCCGCCCGGGCCGGATGGGGCGGTGCTGTTGCCGTTTCGGCGGTTGTTTATGTTGGTGCGGAGATAGGGGTTAGCTGTTGGCGGGAATGGCCCTGCGGGGGCCTTTGGCCCGACTATTGCCTCCCTGACCGGCATTTTCGATATTGAAGCCAGCTGGCCGGTTGGATAGATTAAAAAAAGTAAACAACGTGGGTTTGAGGGCATGGCGCGGCGCGGCACGCTTTGGGGTTCTCTCGGCGAAATCAGCTCTCGTGATCAAGGGCTGCAAGAAGGGCTGTCTGCCGATGGCGTCCTTTATTTCTCTACCTCAGGCGGCGCGACGTCACTGCCAGATTTGTAGGGTACTGGGCTGGGGCTTCAGCCTTGGCCGATGTTGCAGGTTGGTTTCGACGTGTATGTCGTCCCGTCCCCGGATGGCTTGATGGGCGCTTCCTGGGCTGTGCCCGCCATGGTCGCTCAAGGCCAGGATGCGGGAGCGCCTATGCCCCAAGGGGCTGAAGGTCCGGCAATGACCATTCAGGGCACGCCGAATGATGCGCGCTACACGAATGGCAGCCTCTGGGGGATGTATGGCGATGCCTCAAGCCCTGCCAATGAATTTGGCAGCCAGGCGGCAGAAGCCTGGGCGCAGGGCCATACCGGTTCCATGGCCAATGTCATTGGTGTGATTGATAGCGGCATAGATTACACGCATCCCGACCTTTACCTGAACATCTGGCTCAATCAGCGCGAAATCCCGACGACGCTGCGCGCATCGCTTTCCGATGTTGACGAGGATGGGCTGATTACATTTCGGGACCTGAACGGGTCCGCCAATGCGAGCTATGTGTTGGATTACAACAGCAATGGCCGCATTGATGCGGGTGATCTGTTGAATGATGCCCGGTGGGAGAATGGTGTTGATGAGGATGGCAATGGCTACTGGGATGATCTGATCGGCTGGGATTTTGTCGGAAATGATAATGATCCCATGGATGGCGATGGGCACGGTACGCATGTGGCCGGTACCATTGGCGCCATAGGGGGCAATGGCGTTGGCGTTGTCGGCGTAAATTGGAATGTTCAATTGGTGCCGCTTCAAATTTTTTCCGCAACTGATGAATTTGCGGGCGATACGTCGGCGGTCAATTATTTCACGTCTGCAGCGATCAGCGCGAGGGCCTCCGGAAGCGTAGAAAACTTCGTGGCCATGAATAATTCTTGGGGAGGCGGTTGGTACGAGCAGACGCTTCTGGACGCCATTGCGGCGGCAGCGCGCCAGGATATTCTATTTGTAGCGGCTGCGGGAAATGAAAGTAGCAATAACGAAGCATGGCCGAGCTATCCGAACGGGTATTCGACCGCGCCGACCACGGGTTATGAGGCCGTGATTTCAGTTGCTGCCATTACCAGCACTGGAACCCTTTCTTTTTTTTCGAATTATGGGCAAGAATCTGTTGATATTGCTGCACCAGGAAGTGGTATTTGGTCCACGCTTCCGAATGGACAATACGGATCCTTTGATGGCACTTCCATGGCCACGCCGCATGTCACGGGTGCAATCGCCCTTTATGCTTCGCTGTTTCCGAACGCTACCGGCGCGCAAATCCGGGAAGCCTTACTGCAAAGCGCCACCTTTACCGCTTCTATCAATAATCTTGTGGCGAGCGACGGGCGGCTGAATATCCCCGCCATGCTTGCCATCGCGCCGCCGGTAACGGAGTTTGCTGATTGGCTGGATGGCTCAAACAACGCTGACAGTCTTGGTGGATTGGGGGGTAATGACACGCTTAACACCGGCACGGGAAATGATTCGCTGAACGGCGAAACGGGAGGAGACGTTTTGCTCGGCGGTGATGGGAATGATTTTCTTTATGGCGGAGCGGGGAACATGAGCAGTACTTTTCTTGCTGCTCAGCAGAACCCCTTATCCTTCGTCGCAATGGATGGAAATTCGAAACCCGCCTTTGCTGATCTTGATAACGATGGTGATTTGGACCTTGTGGTCGGACGGACGGACGGCACTATGTCCGCTTTTCGGCGGAACGCTGACGGAAGCTTTACGCCCATGGATGGTATCCAAGGGAATCCGGCAAATCCATTAAGCGGGATAGATGTCGGCTTCCATAGCGCTCCGACCTTTACAGATTTAGACCAGAATGGGACTTTGGACCTTGTTGTCGGCCGGAGCGATGGGTCACTCGCTGCGTTCAGCAGAAACATGAATGGCAGCTTTACGTCGATGGATGGTGCCGGAGGAAATCCCGCTAATCCTTTCGGAACCACAGATATCGGTTTTGGAAGTGCGCCTTGCTTTCACGAAATTGACTTGGATGGAGATCAGGACCTTGTGCTTGGTCAAAGCGGGGGAACACTATCCAGCTTCAGGCACAATGATGATGGAACCTATACGCTGATGGATGGCTTGAATGGCCGACCTGCGAATCCCTTCTCCAGCGTTTATGTGGGCCTTTACAGCACGCCGAGCTTTACTGATCTTGACTTCGACGGTGACGCCGATCTAGTTGTTGGTGGCTACAATGGTATTCTGTCAGCGTTTAGGCGTAATACCGATGGTAGTTTTTCCGCGATGGATGGTAGCAACGGAAATCCAGCCAATCCATTCGCCGGATTATTTGCGGGTTACTACAATGCGCCAGTCTTCACTGATACGAATGGCGACTTGCGCCCTGAGCTTGTGGTGGGTGCGGAGACAGGTGTGCTGAGGCTTTTTCTGCAGAATATTACCGGCAGCAATACTGATAGTCTGTTGGGAGGCAATGGCGCCGATACACTCGATGGCGCAACTGGGGCGGATACACTTGCTGGTGGCGCAGGCAACGATTTTTTCATCATCTCCGACACCCTCGACCGGATTATTGAAGCCGCCAATGGCGGCGCCGATACCATCATCACCTCCGTCAGTGCGACCATGCCGGATCATATCGAGACACTCCGCATCGCCGCCAATGTCAGTGGTGTCACTCTCACTGGTGGCGCTGGCAATGACATGCTGATCGGCAATGGGCTCGCAAATAACTTCAATGGCGGCGCAGGCGATGATGTGATCCTTGTGGGCAATGTCACGCTTGCTGACATTTACGCGCTCTTTGCGACATAACCGCGTTACCCCCGCGCCAAATCCCGCCTGAACCAAACATACAGCCCAAGCCCAACGCCCAAAGCCGCAACCGCAAAGAATACCGGCGCTGTCGCGCTGCCCGTGACATCCCTCAGCCAGCCAGCAAAGGCCGGGCAGCCGGTGCAACCCGCATAGAACCAAACGAAATAAACGCCCAATCCCCGCGCGCGTCGTTCTGGCGCCACGGCCTCAGCCGCCAATGCTGAAAACACGGTAATCGGTAGGGCGTAGCAGAAGCCATGCAGCAGCCCCAAAGCCGGCGCCCAGGCCACCTCCGCAATCGGCAAGGCAAGTGCCGCCAGCATGGCAAGCAAGCTCGCGCTGATTGTCATCGGTCTCCCGCCCCCCCCGCGCGGCGCGCAAGCCAGGCGCCCGCCGGCACGGCCAACAAATTGGACCAGGAAATAAGCGAGACAGAGAAACTCGCTTCCGCCAGGCCAAGCCCGCGCGCCATCAGCATCGGCGGCGCGAAGCTCACCAGCACCATATAGGCGCCATTCACCAACGCTCAGCAGGCGCCGGCCAGGCACATGCTGCGAAACTCGGCCCTTCTTCGTGCTGGTGGTCCTGAGTGACCTTGCCCCGGTCTTTTATCCAGCTTTGAGTTCGCTCTGATCCTTGTTTATGCCCTGCTGGGCGGTTGTTGCAATGGCCATGGGCGCGAAGCCCGCCGGTGACGCAGCGCCCGATGGCCATTGCTTGCTCGGGCGTTGGTGGTTGGCGAACTCGGCTGGCGT
>CAMCZJ010000229.1 GCA_945886995.1 Asaia bogorensis | reverse complement strand
AAGTCCATCCTAATCTTCCCACGCATCCTGAGCGGCGGCTTCATTGTTGGTGGCCAGTACGGCCAGGGCGCGTTGATTGAGGGTGACCGCACGATTGGCTATTACAATATTGCTGGCGCATCCTTCGGCTTCACAATCGGCGCGCAGGTCTCGGGCCTCGCCATGTTCTTCATGACGGATGCGGCGCGCGCCGCGCTTGATGCCGCGAGTGGCTGGGAGATCGGCACTGGCCCGACCGTTGTGGCGCTCAATGAAGGTTTGCAGGCAAACCTCACGTCAACAACACTCAGCGAGCCTGTCTATGCGATCAGCTTCAGCCAGCAGGGGCTGATGGCTTCCCTTGCAATCAATGGGTCGAAGATCACACGCATCAATCCGAACTGACCGATCACGCCGTGCCGTTTCAGGCACGGCGTGAAGGTTCCTATGGCGTCGTAATGACTGGAGATTTCCATGACCAACAGTTCCGCAGGCACCCACGAAGACACTACGGTGCACCTAGCTGCACTCCGGCAGGATATTGCGCGTTTGTCGGAATCCGTCAGTGCGCTTCTGCATAACCCTGCACCGGGAGTGGCGCAGCACGTATCGGATGCCGTTGACGATGCAAAGGCCAAGCTTTCCAGTACGGCCGCCGACGTGAAGTCCCGTGTCAAGGTGGCAGGCGGAGAGATTGAAGCCAGCATCGAACGCAATCCGCTGACGGCCGTAATGATCTCGTTTGGTGTGGGGGTGGCGCTCGGCATGATGAGCCGCTCGCGGCACTGACTGCTCATGTTCCGCGGGTTGCATCGTTTCATGCTCGCTGCGGCGGATTGGCACCCGCGCGACTTCCTGATTGGCACCATTGGAGCTGAGGTGGTGATGCTGTTCGCCACCATCTGTTTGGGGTTTGGTACCTTCGCCGCATACATGCGTCTCAGCGCATCTGAGGGGCCAGTCTTCGCGGCGATCGTGATTTCTGCAGCCTATGGAGTGGTCGCGGTGATCGCCGGTGTAGCGCTCGCACGATGGCACGATAGGTCGCCGCGTCCTTCTTCTGCAGCGCCGGCGCCTCCTGAGACCGTTGAGGCTCTGCTGCAGTCCCTAGCTGCGGCCGGCGCCCCCCAGGATCAGAAGGCGCTGATCGCGGCGTTGCGGGTGGGGCGAGATTTGTCGCCGATGGAACTTCTCGTCATATCGCTGATCAGTGGCTTCTTCGCCGGCAGGGGGGCGGGGAACCGCGGCGTCCGACCGTAGCTGCCAATGCCCTTTCCCCGTGCCCTCCGCTCGGAAAAATTGATGCTCCGCAAGGGCATCCGGCGGCGGTGACGCTTAGCCTGATCCGGTGCGGCATCAACAGATATCTACGCAAGGATCCTTATGTCCATTATGAAGGGCCTACGGGCCTATCACGCCATTCTCGGCCTTCTGGTCATCGCGGCCTTTCTGACAGGCGAACTTGGCACGATCCACGCCATGCTTGGCTACGCAATCGCGGTCATCATCGGGGGCCGTCTTGTCGCTGCCCTTACGGGTTTGCGACAGCTGGGCTTATCCCGCTTCTATCCGCAATTCGAGGGGCTGACGCTTGGCAACGCCTTCGCTCACCCTGCCATCAGCAAGACTCTGCTTGCAAGCATTGCCGCCTGCCTAATCCTGGCCACGGCCACCGGAATCGCGCTTGATCGCGGCAGGACGCTAGGTTTGGCAACCAGCGCCATCGTGACAGATGTGCATGCGCGGGATAACAGCCGTGAACGCCACCGAGACGGAGATTCCCGTAGCGGACAGCAAGAGGACACTATCGTCGGCGAATTACATGAAGGGCTGTCTAACTTCCTCATGATTATCGTCGGGCTTCACGTCGCTTACCTGTTTCTCTTCAAGCGCCCGTTGGCGCGCTTTATGCTTTTCATCGCGGCACCCAAGCCCCGTGACGGGGTATAGGATACTTAGTCCTGACAACAAAGGTAATGCGAAGCAGCATATCCCGATCGCCACAGGCGTGGCCGGGTTGGTCGCTGGGGCGATGTCAATGGCGGCTGGCGAATACGTCTAGGTCAGTTCTCAATCCGATACCGAATAGGCTGACCTTGCACGCGAAGCCGAGGAACTGCGGGGTAATCCCGTCTTCGAGCACGAGGAGCTGGCCGAACTCTATGTCCGACGCGGGGTGGACCGCGGGCTGGCCCGACAAGTCGCCGAACAGTAGATGGCCAAGGATGCGTTGGTCGCCCACGCACAGAATGAACTCGGGATATCGGAAATCACCACCGCACGCCCGATCCAGGCCACACTGACCTCAGCAGCGACCTTCGCGGCTGAAGCGGCCAAGCCAGAAAAAAAAGCCGCAAAACTCAAAGACGCCTGAGGTCTGCTTCAAATGCCGTCGCTGTCAGGGGCGTGTCGTAGCTGTACACGCATCCGCTTTTCGATTGGCACCCTGCCGAGTGGGCTTCAGGAATTCTGGTTCATCTTGACGCTGCTTCGGATTACAGAGATCCAAAACTCCTCGTTACCCAAAATTATGTTGTTGATTACGATCTTCGAGATGCAGAAGCATGCCATGACACCACATCACCTATCCCTTGGATGACCCTATCAATCGGGCACGCAACACGCGCGACAGGGCATCAATACATGCAACCGTGATCAGAACCATGATCACAATCAGCGCTACCTCTCGCCAGGCGTTGATCATCATGCGGTCCATCAGGAAGAAACCGATGCCGCCGGCGCCAACAACACCAAGGATGGTGGCGGAACGCAAATTGGATTCGAGAAAATAAAGGCTATTGCCAAGGAATACCGGCATCACTTGTGGTAGCACGCCGAAGCCGATGGTTTGCGCACCATCTGCGCCCGTAGCACGCACCCCCTTGACCTGTTCGCGGTCGGTATTTTCCATCGCTTCAGCGTATAGTTTGGTGAGCACACCGATATCATTCACGGCTATGGCGAGGATACCGGCGAAAGGCCCAAGACCCACTACACTCACGAAGAAAATGGCCCAGACCAGGCTGTCTATCCCGCGCACCACATCGCTGGAACGGCGGACCAAAAACCGCACCGGCCCTAAAGGCATGATATTCCGAGCACCCATCATGGCCAGGGGAATGGCAATCACTGATGCCACAAGCGTACCAAGAAACGCCATCGCCAAGGTTTCACCAATAGCGCGGATGTATTCCCACACATGCTCAGTGACCGCTGGCGGCATCATGAGCATGAAAACCTTGCCGAGTTGCCCAATACCATCAATCACGCGCCCGGGTGTCACTTCCAAGACCTGGAGGCCCCACAGAAAAAGCCCAAGGCCAAGAAGGATCGCTGCGGCGCGGCGCCACAACGCAAGGCCGCGCGGTGGAAAAGCATCTGGGCACCGATTACGCCAGCGGTTGGGATCAACACTACTCATAACGCGCGCAAGCTTTCCTGGCCGATAACACGCCCTCGTAACCAACCGCAGATCGCATCAATCAACATCACTGCTGCGATCAGCATCAGAGCTATCGCCGAGATATCGGTATGGTCAAAATTCTTGATGGCGCGATAGAGATCCTGCCCAATGCCGCCCGCACCAACAAAACCAAGAATGGAAGCGGCGCGTACATTTATTTCAAGGCGCAGAAGCCCATAGGAAAGATAATCCGGGGCCAATCGCGGCGTCGCCCCATAAACCATGGTTTGCGCCCAGCTGGCACCCGTGGCGCGTACGCCGCGCAAGGGCTCGGGGTCAGTGTTTTCCGCGACGTCACCGAATAACTTACCCAAGGCACCGAAGGAATGGAGCCCGATCGCGAGCACCCCGGCCAGCGGGCCAATGCCAAAGGCAAAGACGAACAAAACCGCAAAAACCAATTCCGGCACCGTGCGCGCAACCTCCAAGGTGCGGCGTGCTGCCACAGCAATCCACGGCGCAGGGCTCAGGTTTCGTGCCGCAAGAAATGAAAAAACATAGGCTAGCACAACCCCAAACATGGTCGCATAAAGCGCGATCAATACCGTTTGCCAAAGTGACGCAAGCCAATGCCAACCATTCCAATACCAATACGCAAGATCTGCCCACAATGTCGCCCAGGCCAATTCAGGCACCATGCGCCCGAAATAGGAACCAAAGCGGGGCAGCCTTTCCCAAAGCAACGCCAGATTGACCTCTCCAAGCCAGGCTGAAATGGCGGTCAGTACAATCAGTATGACGATACCAAACAGCCATTGCTGGCGTCTTGCGCGCTTATGCTTTGCCCAAGCTTCAGCAAAGCGGGTCCGCGCCGCCAATTGAGTTACCGCATGCGCCATGGTCAATGCGCTTCAGTCAGGGCCGCGCCGCTGCCATAGATTTTCCGCAACATAGCGTCATCCAAGCCGGCAATTGCACCATCATAGACAACGCGCCCCGCTGACAGGGCAATCACACGATCGCACCAGGCGCGGGCAAGCGGCACTGAATGCAGATTGCACAGCACTGTAATGCCGTGTTCGCGATTAATGCGGCGGAGCGCTTCCATCACAGCTTGGGAGTTGACAGGATCAAGACTCGCCACCGGTTCATCAGCCAGGATCAGCCGCGGTTCCTGCACCAGGGCGCGAGAAATGGCCACACGCTGCTGCTGACCGCCCGAGAGTTGATCGGCGCGCTTGAGCGCCTGTTCATCCATGCCAAGCGCCGCCAAGGCATCAAGCGCAAGATTGCGTTCTTCATCCGAGAAGAAACCAAACAGCTTTGGCAAGCGCGGCTTATGGTTCAAGCGCCCAGTCAGCACATTCGTCAGCACCGAAAGCCTGCCAACCAGATTGAAGCGCTGGAAAATCATCGCGCTTTGGCGGCGCCAGGCGAGCAATTCGGCACCGCTAAGCTTGGCGATATCGCGGCCCTGATAGAGAATCTCGCCCTCGCTTGGGTCTACCAGGCGATTGATCATGTTCAGCAGGGTGGATTTGCCCGCGCCTGAACGGCCAAGCACGGCCACCATCTCACCATCACTCACCGCCAGGGACACCTTGTCCACGGCGGTGAAGCTTCCAAAGCG
>CAMCZJ010000228.1 GCA_945886995.1 Asaia bogorensis | reverse complement strand
ATGATGGCGAAGACCATGCTGTTGAAGGAAGAAATACGTTCCTTCACCACCCCGCCCGAGGGCTGCAAGCCCATGCCCCAAGCCGCCGGCGCACCAACCATGCTCTCTGCCAAGGCAGGTACAGCCAGTACCAAACCCATCGCCAAAGCGGCCACGCCGGCCATAAGCCGACCAAGGCCGAATGCGCGGCACTTTGCCATGAAAACCTTCATCAACCCATCCCTTATCGGTCGTGAAAATCACGCCGTTTCAAGATATTAACCTTCGATTTACCAGGGGCCTAGGCCCTAGAGTCCCGATTGAGGCCGGACCATAATCGGCGCTCCCGCACCGCACAAGGGCGGGAATGCACAAAAGCGCCAAATCCAACGTGCAATGCCTTAGGCATCCCCCTCAGCCACTTCTTCCTCGCTGATGTGATCAACCATATCGGCCAGCATGGACCGGATATGCTCATCACCCACCACGTAGAAAACCTGCCGCCCACGGCGGTCTGCCTGCAATAGCCGCGCCGCACGCAAAAGCCGCAAATGGTGGGAGACGAGAGAAGGCGAAATACCAAGCTTCTCTGCCATTTCATTCACCGCCGCCGGCGCATCCCGGCAGGCCAGAATGATCTTAAGGCGCGTTGGGTCGCTCATCAGCCGAAAGGTTTCGGCCAATTCCACCACCAGATCATCGCCAATCCGAAACCGCCCGCGCATGGCATCATCGCCCCTGTCTTGCCCCAAGATGGTGACTGCTTCCCGGTTTCCGCAAGGCTACAAATTTCCGGGGGCTTGACGATGGGGCAAACAAGGCCAAGTTTGTCCACAGGATAAGTCTTTGAAAAACCGAAAATATATGCAGAAATGAATAGCTGTTCAGCCTTTACGCGCCGCGGCCTTGGCTTTGGGCTGCTGGCGCTGGCGCCGCTCCCCGCCCGCGGGCAGAACCGCGCCCCACCGCGCGCGCTGTCCAGCGTGGCCATGGTGGGCGACCTGGTGCGCGATATTGGCGGGGAGCGTATCCGCGCCGAAACCCTGATCAATGAAGGGGTGGACCCCCATTTATTTCGCCCGACGCGCGCCGATATTGCCCGCTTGCTCGGCGCCGATATCCTGTTTGCCAATGGCCATCGCCTGGAAGGCCGCATGGGCGATGTGCTGGCGCGCGCCGCCGCCAATGGCAAGCCGGTGGTGATGGTGGCTGAAAGCCTGCCCCGCGCCCTGCTCCGCGCCAATCCGGACTATCCGGACGCTGCCGACCCGCATGTCTGGATGGACCCGGTGCTTTGGGCAGAAGCCGCTGGCAGTATCGCCGCTGCGCTTGCCCGCCTGCTGCCCGAATCGGGCCAAGTGTTTGCAGCCAATCTGGCCGCGCTGCGCCGCCGCCTGTTGGCCCTGCATGAATACGGCGCGCAGGTGATGGCGAGCATTCCGCCGCGCCAACGCCTTTTGGTCACAGCACATGATGCTTTCGGCTATTTCGCCGCGCGCTATGGGCTGGAGGTGGATAGCATTCAGGGGCTTTCCACTGAATCGGAGGCAAATCTCGCCCGCATTGAAGCGCTGGTGCGCAGCCTGGTCGAACGGCGTATCCCGGCGGTGTTTGCCGAAAGCTCGGTCCCCGATCGCGCCGTGCGCGCGCTGATTGAAGGGGCCGGCGCGCGCGGCCAGCGCGTGGCCCTGGGTGGCACGCTATTTTCCGATTCCATGGGCAAGCCTGGCACTTATGAAGGCACTTATCACGGCATGCTTGACCATAACTTCACCACCATCGCCCGCGCGCTTGGTGGGGAAGCACCGGCACGCGGTATGCTTGGCAGGTTAGGCACCGCATGAGCCAGAACATGACAGCGCCCGCGCCGCTTGCCATCACGCATTTGACCGTCGCTTATGGCGACAAGACGGTGCTTTGGGACATTACCTGGCAGGCGGTACCGGGGCTGACGGCGATTGTGGGACCAAATGGCGCGGGCAAATCCACGCTGCTGCGCGCAGCACTCGGCCTGATCCCGAGCATCGCTGGCGAAGCGCGGTTTTTTGGGCGCGGGCTGGATGAAGTGCGCAACCGGGTCGGGTACTTGCCGCAGCGCGCTTCGGTGGATTGGGATTTTCCGGCAACCGCGCTCGATGTCGTGTGCATGTCGCGCTATCCGCGCATGCGCTGGTGGGGCCGCGTGCCGAAGGCGGAACAGGAAGCAGCGCGCGGCGCGCTGGAACAGGTGGGGCTCGCGGATCTGGCGGATCGGCAAATCGGGCGATTGTCGGGCGGGCAGCAGCAGCGCGTTTTTCTGGCGCGCGCATTGGCGCAGGATGCAGACTTATACTTGATGGATGAACCCTTCGCCGCAGTGGATGCGGCAACGGAACAGGCGATCATCGCCGTGCTGCGCCGTGTGGTGGCGCAAGGGCGCAGCGTGATCGCCGTGCATCATGATCTTTCAACCGTGCCTTCCTACTTCGATCAGGTGCTGCTGCTGAATGGCCGCGCGGTCGCGGCGGGCAGCGTCAAATCCGCCTTCACGCCGGATGCGATTGCGCGCGCTTATGGTGGGCGGCTGAATGTGCTGGAACAGGCCGTCGCGGAAGGTGACTTGCAGTGAGCTTTGGCTATAACACGCTGGTGGTGCTGGCGGGTTGTGCCTTGCTTGGGCTCGCTTGCGGCACCGTTGGCGCCTTCGCGCTGCTGCGTGGGCGCGCACTGATGGCCGATGCGGTCGGCCATGCCGCTTTGCCGGGCGTGGTGCTGGCCGCCATGATCGTCGCCACACTTGGCGGAGATCCGCGCGCATTGCCGCCCTTGCTGGCGGGGGCGCTGGTGGCGGGCGTGCTTGGCGTGCTTGCGGTGCAGGGGCTGACACGCGGGCGGCGCATTCGTGAAGATGCTGCCATCGCCATTGTGCTTTCAAGTTTTTATGCGCTTGGCGTTGCGCTGCTTTCCTATGTTCAGACCATGCCGCAGGCAGCGCAGGCCGGGCTTGGCAAATTCATCCTGGGGCAAGCGGCGGCGATGCGCGCGGAAGATGCGCTTTGGGCCGGCGGCATTGCAGCCTTTTGTGTGCTGATCTGCCTTGCGCTGTTCCAACGCCTGCGCGCCGCGTGTTTTGACCCTGACTATGCGCGCGTGATGGGGCTTTCTGTGGCGCGCACGGACCTTGGGCTGCTCGGCCTGATTGTGATTGTGGCGGTGGCGGGCTTGCAGGCGGTGGGGCTGGTGCTGGTGGTGGCTTTGCTGATCCTGCCGGCGGCAACGGCGCGCTTGCTCACGCATCGGCTGCCGGTGTTGTTGCTGGTCTCGGCGGTGCTGGGTGCGCTTGCGGGGGCTTTGGGCGCGGCGGCTTCCGCCTTTCGGCCAGAATGGCCAACGGGTGCGGCGGTGGTGCTGGCGGGGGCGATATTCTTCACCCTGGCGCTGCTGCTGGCGCCGGATCGTGGCTTGCTGCCGGAAGCCTGGCGCCGCGCACGCAGACGCATCGCCGCAACCGAATCGCATTTCCTGCGCGCTGCATGGGAAGCGCAGGAAGCCGCTGGCGCCGGCCCCGGCACCGCCGGGGATCGCTGGACGCCGATTGCCGCTTTGGCCGCTGCGCGCGGCTGGTCTGAAGCCTATGCGGCGCGCCTGGCACTTTGGCTTGGGCTGCGCGGCTTGGTGGCGCGGGCGGACCGCGAAATTCACCTGACGCCGCGCGGTGCCGCTGCCGCGCGGCGCGCCGTGCGCGCGCATCGCGCGGTGGAGCTTCACCTGCTCGGCCTTGGCGCGACCGATATCGCAGGCGCGGATCGTCTGGCGGATTTGGTCGAACATGGCCTGCCGGCAGATATGGCAACACGGTTATTGGCGGAGCCTTCTTCCTTGCCGGCCTCCCCGCATGCTTTGGGTCCACGACAATGACGGCAGTGGATTTTCTGCGGCTTGATCTGCCGGCGCTGCTTGCCGCGATTCTCGCCTGCGGGAGTTGCGGCCTGCTCGGTTCGTTTTTGTTATTGCGGCGCGATAGTTTGCTGGGCGATGCGCTATCCCATGCGGTGCTGCCGGGCATCATTGCGGGCTTTGCCATCACCGGCGCACGGGCGGGCTTGCCCATGCTGCTGGGCGCGCTGGCAGCCGCGCTTTTGGCGGTATTCCTGATTGGCCTGGTGCGGCGCGTGGCGCGGCTGGAATCGGGCGCGGCCACGGGCGCGGTATTCACCAGCTTCTTCGCGCTTGGCCTGATGCTGATTGAAGCCACCGGCGCGCGCAGCGTTGATCTTGATCTTGATTGCGTGCTGTTCGGGCAATTGGAAAGCCTCGTTTGGCTGGAAGCGCAGGGTTTTGGGTCGCTGCTTGACCCGGTGGCGCTGACCGCCTTGCCGCGCCAATTGTTTCTGCTGGTGGCGGTGGCGGTGGTGCTGGCCGGGCTGGTCGCGCTGCTTTGGCGGCCATTGCATTTGCTGTGTTTTGATCCCGATTACGCCGCCGCCATTGGCCTGCCAGCACGCGGTTTGGAATTGACGCTGAATTTGATGGTGGCGGCAGCCGCGGTTGCGGCTTTTGAAGCGGTGGGCAGCATTCTGGTGGTGGCGATGTTGGTTTGCCCGGCAGCGGCGATACGCTTGCTCACGGATTCCTATCGCGCGCAGGTGCTGGGTGGTGCAGCGCTTGGGGCAGCACTCGGCGCCCTGGGCTATGCGCTGGCAGGGCCTTTGCCGGCGGCCTTCGGGCAGGATTTTGCGCTGAATGCAGCAGGGGTTATTGGGACGCTAGGCGGTGTCACGGTGGCGGGCGCGATGGTGCTGCGCCAGTTGCGCAACGCCTCACCAAAATCAGCGGTTATTTCAGGATAATTTCCACGCGACGGTTCTGCGGCTCACGCACATCATCAGCGGTTGCGACCAATGGCTGCGTTTCACCAAAGGCAGTGATCGTGATCTCCTGCCGCGCAATGCCGCGCTTGACCAATTCTTCCGCCACCGTTTCAGCGCGGCGGCGCGACAGCGCCAGATTATACTGTGGCGTGCCGGAACGGTCCGCATGGCCGGCCACTTCAATCCGGGT
>CAMCZJ010000227.1 GCA_945886995.1 Asaia bogorensis | reverse complement strand
CTGGCCGAATCCTGGGAAGCGACGCCGGATGGCAAGACCATCACCTTCAAGCTGCGTCAGGGTGTCACCTGGCATGATGGGCGGCCCTTCACCTCGGCGGATGTGCAATTCACCGCCATGGAGATGTGGAAGAAGATCCTGAATTACGGGACGACGCTGCAGTTGTTCCTCGAAGCCGTTGATACGCCAGACGCGCATACGGCGATCTTCCGCTACAGCCGGCCCATGCCGCTGAACCTGCTGCTGCGCGCACTGCCTGATCTTGGCTATGTTTCCGCCAAGCACATTTATGAAGGCACGGATATTCGCCAAAACCCCGCGAATACCGCGCCGATGGGCACCGGGCCCTTCCGCTTCGTGCAATATGAACGCGGGCAATTCATCATCGCCGACCGCAATCCGAATTACTGGCGCAACAATCTGCCCTATCTGGATCGTGTGGTCTGGCGCGTGGTGTCGGACCGTTCGGCGGCCGCGGCGCAGATGGAATCCGGGCAATTGCTGTTCAGCCCCTTCTCGGCGCTTTCCATCGCCGATTTCACACGCCTTGGCCGCGACCCGCGCTTTGAAGTGACCACGCGCGGCAATGAGGGCAATGCGCGGACGAATACGCTGGAGTTCAATTTCCGCAATCCGATCCTGGCCGATATCCGCGTGCGCCGCGCCATTGCGCATGCGCTGGATATTCCCTTCTTCATTGAGAACTTCTTAGGCCCCTTCGCCAAGGTTGGCACGGGGCCGATCCCGACCACCTCGCCCGATTTCTATCCGGCGAATATGCCGCAATACCCCTTCAACCGCGCCCAGGCGAACCGCTTGCTGGATGAAGCCGGGCATCGGCGCGGCGCGGGCGGTGTGCGCTTCAATCTGCGCCTCAATCCCGCCCCTTGGGGCGAGGATATCGCGCTATGGTCCACCTTCATCCAGCAATCACTGAATGAGGTCGGCATCCGCGTTGAAATCGTCCGCTTGGATGCGGCAGGGTTCCTCCGCACTGTCTATAATGATTGGAATTTCGATCTGGCGACCGGCTGGCACCAGTATCGCAATGACCCTGCGGTTTCCACCACGGTCTGGTATCGTTCCGGCCAACCACGCGGCGCACCCTGGACCAATCAATGGGGCTGGACGGATGAGGAAACCGACCGCGTGATTGACGCTGCCGCGACCGAATTGGACCCCGCGCGGCGCAAGGCGCTTTATGCTGATTTCGTCCGCCGTGCGAATACGGAATTGCCGCTTTGGATGCCGATTGAGCAGATTTTCGTCTCTGTTATCAATCGGCGCCTGCGCAATCATTCCAATACGCCGCGCTGGGCGTCTTCATCCTGGCACGATCTTTGGCTCGCTTCCTGACGCGCGCCTGATTTCTGATGCGGGTATTTAGCCTCGCTGCCCGAAGATTGGCGGCGTCCTTGCCGACGCTGCTGATCATTCTGGCCGCCATGTTTCTGCTGTTGCAATTGGCACCCGGCGATACTGTGGATGCGCTGATTGCGCAGATGGGTGGTGGTGGCGATGCGAAGCTGGCCGAGGAACTGCGCCGCTTCTACGGGCTTGATCTTTCCATCCCGGCGCAGCTTGGCAATTATTTGTGGCGGCTGATCCGCTTCGACCTTGGCTTTTCAGCCATTTACGGCAAGCCCGTCGCGACCGTAATTTTCGAACGCCTACCCGCGACCCTTGCGCTGATGACAGCGGCCCTTTCCTTCGCCTTTTCTGTGGGGCTGGTGCTGGGCGTGATTGCAGCCAAGCGCGTGAATGGCTGGCCCGATACGGTGATCTCGACGCTCGGGCTGATCTTTTACGCCACCCCTTCTTTCTGGTTCGGGCTGATGGCGATTGTCTTGTTTTCCGTCCATCTGCAATGGCTGCCGGCTGGTGGGTTTGAGGATGTTGCAGCGGGCCTCACGGGTTTTGCGCGGCTGCGTGACATTGCCGCGCATCTGGTACTGCCGACGCTGACACTCGGGCTGATCTTCCTCGCGATTTATCTTCGCATCATGCGCGCTTCCATGCTGGAAGTGCTGACGCTGGATTTCGTGCGCACGGCGCGCGCCAAGGGCTTGGATGAAACCCGCGTCATGGTGCGCCATGTACTGCGCAACGCCATGCTGCCCATGGTCACACTGATTGGCCTGCAGGCCGGCACGATGCTGGGTGGTTCCGTAGTGGTGGAAAGCGTGTTTTCCCTGCCAGGCCTTGGGCGGCTTGCCTATGAAGCGGTGGTGCAACGGGATTTGAATACGCTGCTCGGGATTGTCTTCGTCTCTGCCCTGCTGGTCATTGCCGTGAATTTCCTGGTGGATTTGCTCTATGCGCGGCTGGATCCGCGCATCGGCAATGGGGGCGCGCCCTGATGGCCGCACTCAAGCCTTTTGCGCTGGCCTATTTGCGCAACCCGGCGGCGGGGCTTGGGCTTTTGCTGCTGATTGGGATCATCGCCATGGCGCTGACCGCGGATTGGTTCTTTCCGCGCGATCCCTTGGCGCTCGCAGGGCGCCCGCTGCAATGGCCAGGCGCCAATCCGCGCTTCGCACTCGGCACCGATAATTCCGGGCGCGATATCGCCGCGCAAATCTTTCACGGCGCGCGGATTTCGCTGCTGATTGGCCTGGTGGCGACTTCCATCGCCGTTGTCATTGGCATCGTGATCGGCGCGCTCGCCGGCTATTACGGCGGTGTGGTGGATGATGTGCTGATGCGCCTGACCGAGGCGTTTCAGACCCTGCCCAATTTCCTGCTGCTGCTGGTGCTGGTTTCCATATTCGGGTCAGAACTCACCACCGTGGTGGTTGCGATTGGCGTGGTTTCCTGGCCCGCCACGGCGCGGCTGACGCGCGCTGAATTCCTCAGTCTCCGCAACCGGGAATTCGTGCAGGCCTGTCGCGGGCTTGGCATGGGGGATGGGCGGATCATCTTCCGCGAAATCCTGCCCAATGCGCTGCCGCCGGTGATTGTCTATGCCAGCGTTGTCATGGCCGTTGCCATTCTGCTGGAAAGCGCTTTGGCTTTTCTGCGGCTTTCTGATCCCAATGTCGCATCCTGGGGCAATCTGATCGGCCTCGGGCGCGATGTGCTGCGTGTGCAATGGTATGTCTCCGCCATTCCGGGCATCGCCATTCTGGTGACAGTACTGGCCGTCTCCCTCGTTGGGCAGGGCTTGAATGATGCGCTGAACCCAAGGCTGAAAGGCCGATGAGCGCAGTGCTTTCCCTGCAAGGCTTGACGGTCGCCCTGCCGCGCGGGGCGGATCGGCCAGAGGCGTTGCGGCAGGTCTCGCTTGACCTTCATGCCGGCGAAATCCTGTGCGTGGTCGGCGAAAGCGGTTCCGGCAAATCCATGATGGCGAGTGCAATCATGCGCCTGCTGCCGGGCAATGTGCGCATTTCGGGCGGCAGCATCCTGTTTGAAGGCAAGGACCTCGCCAGTGCGGATGAGGCGACCATGCGCGCCTTGCGCGGTGCACGCATTGCCATGGTGTTCCAGGAACCCATGACCGCGCTCAATCCCTTGCGCAGCATTGGCGATCAGATCGCTGAGATGTTTCGCATCCATACCAGCCTGAGCAATTCCGAGATTGAAGCCCGCGTGCTGGCACTGCTGGAGGAAGTGCGCATCCCGCACCCGGCGGAAGCCGCGCGTGCCTTCCCGCATGAACTCTCAGGCGGGCAGCGCCAGCGCGCGATGATTGCGATGGCATTGGCGCTTGATCCTGTGGTGCTGATTGCCGATGAACCGACCACGGCCCTGGATGTCACCACCCAGGCGCAAATCCTGGCACTGATCCGTGATTTGCAGCGGCGCAAGGGCACGGCGGTGCTGTTCATTACGCATGATTTCGGCGTGGTGGCGGAAATCGCGGATCGCGTTGCGGTGATGCAGCATGGGCTTGTGGTGGAACAGGGGCCAGCGCGCGATGTGCTGCATCGGCCCCAGCATGATTACACCAAGGCGCTGATCGCCGCCGTGCCGCCGCTGAAAGCCCCCGCGCCACGGGCGATTTCCAGTGAGTCCATCCTGGTGCTGGAAGGTGTGCAAAAAACCTATCGCAGCGGCGGCTTGTTCGGGCGTCGCCGGCGCGAAACCCATGCGGTGCGCGACGTGACACTTTCACTGCCCAAAGGCGGCACGCTTGGCGTGGTGGGCGAATCAGGTTCGGGCAAATCCACGCTTGCGCGCTGCATCACGCGCCTGGTGCAGGCGGATGGCGGCAGCATTCGGCTCGATGGCGTTGATCTTTTGCACTTGTCGAAGCGCGAAGCACGCCAAGCCGCCCGGCGCATTCAGATGGTGTTTCAGGACCCCTATGGCTCGCTCAATCCACGCCGCCGCGCGGGGGAATTGGTGGCGCAGGGCCCGATGATCCATGGCATGGCGCGCGATGCGGCCATGGCCAAGGCGCGCGAGTTATTCAGCCTGGTAGGGCTTGATCCGGCGGCGATTGAACGCTTCCCACATGAATTTTCCGGCGGGCAGCGCCAGCGCATTGGGCTTGCGCGCGCGCTGGCAATGGAGCCGGAAGTGCTTGTCGCAGATGAACCTGTCTCGGCACTTGATGTCTCCGTTCAGGCGCAGGTCTTGAAGCTGCTGGCGGATTTGCGCGTCAGGCTTGGGCTTTCCATTGTCTTCATCACGCATGATTTGCGCGTGGCGGCGCAGGTTTGTGATCTGGTTGCCGTGATGAAGGATGGGGAAGTGGTGGAACACGGCCCGATTGCGCAAGTTTTCGAGGCACCACGCCATGCCTATACAAAGGCCTTGCTCGCCTCCGTTCCCGGGCGCGGCTTTGGCGCCTGATGGATCAGACTGCGCGGCGTGACGCGCGCCACATGATGATGCCCACCACCAGCGCCGGTAGGCCGCACAGCAAAAAGCCAATGCCATGGCTGTTGGTCACGGCAAGCTGCGCCGCATAAATCACGGGCAGGATAAAGGCACCGACCTGACCGAAGGAAAGCACGCCACCCGTCGCAGCACCCCGCATGCCGGGCGGTGCCAGCCGCGCCGCTTCGGATAACAGCACACCATGCCAGGAC
>CAMCZJ010000226.1 GCA_945886995.1 Asaia bogorensis | reverse complement strand
CCTTCTACCGTTTTGAGACGCTGCTACACGATGAACGTGCCAAGGGCGAGCTTTCGTCAGAGCGCATCGGTGAGCTTTGGATGCAGGTGCAAATCGAAAGCCTGGGTCCGGCTTTTGAATTCTCGTCTGATTACAACGTCTATTGGTCCTATATCCCGCATTTCATCCACACGCCCTTCTATGTCTATGCCTATGCCTTTGGCGATTGCCTGGTGAATGCGCTCTACGGCGTCTATCGCGATGGTGGGGTGAAGGATTTTGAGGCGAAGTATATCAACATGCTCCGTGCCGGCGGCACCTTGCGGCATAAGGAATTGCTCGCGCCCTTTGGCCTTAATGCTGCTGACCCGGCCTTCTGGACGCGCGGGCTTGATGTGATTGCCGGCTTCATTGATGAGATCGAGCGCGCGGATGGCTGATGATCGCGAAGCCCATTCGATTTTTGGCGAAGTGCGCCGCATGGTGCGCACTTCCGGTGCCGTCACGGGCATGGCGGCGCGCGTTGCTGGCCACAAGCTATTCGGCCTGAAATCAGACGAAAAACACGCCGAGGATTTGAAGGCGGTGCTGGGTTCCCTCAAGGGGCCCATGATGAAGATCGCGCAATTCCTCTCCACCGTGCCGGATGCGTTGCCACCCGAAATCGCCAAGGAATTGGCGACGCTTCAAGCCAATGCGCCGCCCATGGGCTGGCCCTTCGTGCGCCGGCGCATGATGAGCGAATTGGGCCCGACCTGGGAGAGCAAATTCAAATCTTTCGAGCGTGAAGCTGCGGCCGCGGCTTCCCTCGGCCAGGTGCATCGCGCTGTGCTGCCCGATGGTCAGCGCGTGGCCTGCAAGCTGCAATACCCGGATATGGCGAGCGTGGTTGAGGCTGATCTCAGGCAATTGAAAATCGCCATGAGCCTTTATCGCCGCATGGATAGCGCGCTTGAAAATGAGGAAGCCTATCTGGAGCTTTCCGAACGCCTGCGCGAGGAACTGGATTATCTGCGCGAGGCATCGCAGCAGCGGCTTTATGGCATTATGTTGCGTGGTGTGCCGGGGGTGCGCGTGCCCGTGCCGGTGGAAGCCTTTTGCACCAAGCGCTTGCTGACCATGTCATGGCTGGATGGCCGCGCCATTCAGGCACGCATTGATGAGGACCCGCCCGAGGAAGAACGCGCTGCCTATGCCCGCGCCCTGTTCCGCGCCTGGTATGTGCCCTTCTATCGCTATGGTGTGATCCATGGCGACCCGCATCTTGGCAATTATCAGGTTCGCTCTGACCTGCCGGATAATGATGGCTTTGGCATCAACCTGCTCGATTTCGGCGTGGTGCGGATTTTTGACCCGCGCTTCGTGGGCGGCGTGATCATGCTGTATGAATCCGTGCGGGATGAGGATTTCGACAAGGCGGCGGAAGCCTATCGCATCTGGGGCTTCAAGGATTTGAAGCGCGAGACGATGGAAGTGCTGAACCTTTGGGCGCGCTTCCTTTACGAACCGCTTTTGGATGACCGCGTGCGGCCCATCCAGGAAAGCGATGATCCGCAATATGGGCGGCGCATTGCGGAAGAAGTGCATGCTGGCCTGAAGCGAACGGGGGGCGTGCGCATCCCGCGCGAATTCCCGCTGATGGATCGCGCGGCGATTGGGCTTGGTGCGGTGTTCCTGCGGCTCAATGCAAAGCTAAACTGGCACCAGCTGTTCCAGGAATTGGTCGCCGATTTTGACGTGACGAAAGTGGCTGAACGGCAACAGGCGGCGATTGCGGAGGCCGGGGTGCCGCCGTCCGCGACGCCGGGCTGATACAGGTTTGGCGGCGCTTCCAGTGATGGGGCGCCGCCCAAGCCGGGCTTAACTGGGCCGCGTGAAGGCCTGGCGCGCGAGTAGCTTCCAGCCATCGGGCTGCTTCTTCCAGACCTGAAGAATACCGATATTGACCGGGTTCACCCGCCCATTGCTTTCGGATTCGCCCCGCAGCACGTGGCGCACAATGGCGTCATCGCCCACCACATCAATCGTCTGATCCGAAATATTCATGGACCGGAAGACCGAGGTCTTGTTGGCCAACGGGTCAATGAATTGCTGGCGGTTTTCGATCCGGCCGGCAGAATGGCCGTAGCTGAGCCTTTCATGCGTCACGGCCATCATCCCGGCCCGGTCCCCGGCCAGCATGGCCTTGGTCAGCGCCTCAACAGCGGCAGCGACCGCAGCGGCATCGCTGCCTTGGGCCTGGGCGGTTGAAGGGGTGAGATTGGCGAGCGTCAGGGCCGCGGCCCCAGCCAGCGCCAGCTGGCGGCGGTTCATGGACATATGCTTTCCTCCCGCTGCGTTGATCGCAGACAGGGTAAGTCTGAGCCCGGGAAATGCCGGCGCGCAAGGCACATCCAGACCAAAAGCCCCTCCCCGGGCTTGCAATTTGGCGTTTCGAACCCTTTTGGAAGGGCCTGCCTGGGTGGACACCCGGGCGCAGCGCCTGTAGTGCGGCGCACAATCTAGTCCTTTGGGGGTATCCCTTATGAAAGTGGCCGTTCTGAAAGAACGCCGGGCCGGCGAGACGCGGGTTGCCGCGACGCCGGAGACCGTGAAGAAGCTGATTGGCATGGGCTGCACCCTGGCTGTTGAAGCTGGCGCGGGTCTCGCCTCTGGCTTTACCGATGCTGCCTTCGCGGAAGCAGGCGCCAGCCTGGCTGCCGATGCCGCCGGGGCGCTGGCGGGCGCCAATATCGTGCTGAAGGTGCGCGCCCCTCTCGCCGCCGGCGAAGGCGCGTTGGATGAGTTGGCGCTGATACCGCGCGGGGCGCTGCTGATCGCGACCCTTGCCGCTGATGCCGATGCTGCCGGGCGCTACGCCGCTGCCGGGATTGACGCTTGTTCCATGGAATTGCTGCCGCGCATCACCCGCGCGCAATCCATGGATGTGCTGTCTTCTCAGGCGAATTTGGCCGGCTACCGCGCCGTGGTTGAAGCCTCGACCGCCTATGACAAGGGCTTTCCGATGATGATGACCGCCGCCGGCACCGTGCCCGCGGCCAATACTTTCATCATGGGCGCCGGCGTTGCGGGCTTGCAGGCGATTGCCACCGCGCGGCGCCTTGGTGGGCGTGTATCCGCCACCGATGTGCGCCCGGCTGCCAAGGAAGAAATCAAATCCCTCGGCGCGAGCTTCGTGGGCTATGAGGATGAGGAAAGCAAGGCCGCGCAAACCGCAGGCGGTTATGCGAAGCAGCTTTCCGCCGCTTTCTATGCGAAGCAGGCGGAAGTGGTGGCCGCGCATATCGCCAAGCAGGATGTCGTGGTTTGCACCGCTTTGGTGCAAGGCCGCCGCGCGCCCATTCTGGTGACGGCCGATATGGTGGCTGCCATGAAGCCGGGCGCCGTGATTGTGGATATCGCGTCTGACGCTGGTGGCAATTGCGCGCTGACCAAGCCCGGTGAGCTTTTCGTCACGGAGAACGGCGTGAAGATCCTGGGCTATACCAATTGGCCCGGGCGCATTCCGGCGGCGGCTTCCGCGCTTTATGCGCGCAATCTGCTGACCTTCCTGACGACCTTCTGGGATAAGGACGCGAAGGCGCCGAAACTCCCGGAAGATGATGACATCGTGAAGGGTGTTGCGCTCACGCGCGGCGGCGCCGTGGTGCACCCGCAAATGAAGCCGGCCCAGGCAGGCTAAGGAGAATTCGGATGAACGCGACCGAACTCGCCAATCAGGCGGCCAGCACGGCGCAGCGCGCGCTGGAATTGGCTGAACAGGCCCGTCGGGCGGCGGAAGCCGTGGCCCCGGTGGCTGCGGCGGCTGAGCCCTTTCTGTATTTGCTGACGATCTTCTTGCTCGCCTGCTTTGTCGGCTATCACGTGGTGTGGAATGTGACGCCCGCGCTGCATTCGCCGCTGATGGGCGTGACCAATGCCATTTCATCGGTGATTGTGGTGGGCGCCATCCTCGCCGCCGGCACTGCGGAAGGCACAGCGGCAAAGATTTTCGGCTTTATTGGCGTGACGCTGGCTGCCGTGAATATTCTCGGTGGCTTTATGGTGACACGGCGAATGTTGGCCATGTTCAAGAAGAAGGGGAGCTGACGCCATGGCGACGACCCTTCTGACACTGGCTTATCTTGTTGCGTCAGTGCTGTTCATCCTGGCGCTGCGCGGGCTGAGCCATCCAGAAACCAGCCGTCAGGGCAATATGCTTGGCATGATCGGCATGGCGGTGGCGATTGCCGCAACCCTGCTGAAGCCAGGCATGAGCATTGGCGGCATTGGGCTGGTGATTGCGGGCTTGGCCATTGGCGGCGCCATCGGCACCATTGTTGCCCAACGCATTCAAATGACGTCGCTGCCGCAGCTTGTCGCGGCGTTCCATTCGCTGGTGGGTCTGGCAGCGGTGTTTGTGGCGGCGGCAGCGTTTTACGCGCCGGAAAGCTTCGGTATTGGCGTGCGCGGCAATATCAAAGGCGCGTCGTTGGTTGAAATGTCGCTGGGTCTCGCGATTGGTGCCATCACCTTCTCGGGTTCTGTGATTGCCTTTGCGAAGCTGGATGGCCGCATGTCTGGCGCGCCCATCATGTTCAAGGGTCAGCATATGCTGAACCTGGGGCTTGGAATTTTGCTGGCGCTGCTGGTGGTGCTGTTCGTGATCACCGGCAGTGATGTGCTGTTCTGGATGATTGCGATCCTGTCCTTGGTGCTGGGCTTCCTGCTGATCATCCCGATTGGTGGCGCTGATATGCCGGTCGTGGTTTCCATGCTGAACAGCTATTCCGGCTGGGCGGCGGCGGGCATTGGCTTCACCATCGGCAATCTGCTGCTGATTGTGACGGGCGCGCTGGTCGGTGCTTCGGGTGCCATCCTGTCCTACATCATGTGTAAGGGCATGAACCGCAGCATCATCAATGTGCTGTTGGGTGGCTTCGGGTCTGAAGGTGGCACCGTGGCCGCTGGTGGCGCGGCGGCGGATCGCCCCCCCGTGAAGGCCGGCAGCCCGGAAGACGCGGCCTATATGATGAAGAATGCGCAGAAGATCATCGTGGTGCCTGGCTATGGCATGGCGGT
>CAMCZJ010000225.1 GCA_945886995.1 Asaia bogorensis | reverse complement strand
ATGCTCAGGTGCCAGGCGGTTGGTGAGCGCGGCGGCTTCCGCGAGATCGCGCACCAGAATAATTGCGCCATGCCGCGCCCAGCTTTCACCGGCAATGGCCGCGCGGGGCAGGGTTTTCAGCGCGTGTTCCACGGAACGCGCCACCGCATCGGCCAACGCCGCATCGGGGGTGATCAGGATGGATTGCGCGCTTTCATCATGTTCGGCCTGGGCCAGCAAATCCATTGCCACATGCGCGGGATCATTGGCGCCATCGGCAATCACCACAACTTCCGAAGGCCCGGCAATGGAATCAATGCCAACCCGGCCAAAGACCTGGCGCTTCGCTTCCGCGACATAGGCATTGCCCGGCCCTACAATCCGGTCCACCGGCGCGATACTGCCCGTGCCCCAGGCCAGCGCCGCCACGGCTTGCGCGCCACCAATGCGATAAATCTCCGTCACGCCCGCGCGCTTGGCTGCCGCCAGTACCAGCGGATTGAGCACGCCATCGGGGGTCGGCACCGCCATGGCGATGCGCGGCACACCGGCAGCGCGCGCCGGCAGCGCATTCATCAGCACGGAAGACGGATAGGCTGCCTTGCCGCCGGGGACGTAAATGCCAACCGCATCCACCGGCCCCCAGCGGAGCCCAAGCGTCAGGCCAGCATCGTCCTGCATCACCAAATCTTGCGGCAATTGCGCGCGGTGGAAGGTTTCGATCCGCTCCGCCGCCAGATTGAGCGCAGCGCGGAGTTCTGGCGCAATGGTCGCATCCGCCGCTTCAATCTCGGCCTCTGTGACGCGCAAGGCGGCGGCATTGGCCGGCTGCCAGCGATCAAACCGCGCGGTGTAGTCCAACAGCGCCGCATCACCGCGCGCGCGGATATCAGCAATGATGCCGGCAACGACGCCATCCACCTTTTGCGTAGTTTCGCGCGCATCATCCAATAGCGCAGTGAAATCGGCTTCAAACTCGGCATCGCGCGTATCAAGCCGCTTCATACGGCGGCTTCCAACGCGGCGCGGAAGCGTGCGATCCAGGCGCCAATCGCCTCTGGCCGCGTTTTCAGCGCGGTGCGATTGACAATGAGCTTGGAGGTGACATGGGCAATCACCTCAGATTCTTTGAGGCCATTGGCCTTCAGCGTGGACCCTGTTTGCACCAAATCCACAATCAGGCGCGCTAAGCCCATGGAAGGCGCCAATTCCATCGCGCCATTCAAATGCACGATTTCCGCCTGCACGCCGCGCGCGGCGTAATGGCGTTGCGCGATATTGGGATATTTGGTGGCGACCGTCACGCGCGACCAGCGGCGCGGATCATCCGGGATGGTATTCACCGGTTCGGCAATCGAAACCCGGCAGCGGCCAATGCCCAAATCAAGCGGGGCATAGATTTCCGGGTAGTCAAATTCCATCAACACATCGGAACCACAAACGCCAATCGCCGCTGCGCCATGCGCCACGAAAGTCGCGACATCAAAGGGGCGCACGCGAATGACGTCCACCGTTGGATCATTCGTCGGGAAGCGGAGCCGCCGGCTATCTTCATCCGCGTAATCTTCCGCCGGGATCAACCCAGCGCGCGACAGGACGGGGTGGAGTTCCTTCAGGATGCGCCCTTTGGGCAGCGCAATCACCAGCGGCGTATCGGTTTCAGCCGGCGCGCCATTCAGCGCATTGGGGATCGGGATATCCATGACAATCAGCCCGCCAGTCTTTCAATATCGGCGCCCACCGCCGCCAGTTTCGCTTCCACCCGTTCATAGCCGCGATCAAGGTGATAGACGCGGTTCACAATCGTCTCACCTTCCGCCGCCAAGCCGGCGAGAATAAGGGAGACCGAGGCACGCAAATCAGTCGCCATCACCGGCGCGCCGGAAAGTTTTTTCACGCCGCGCACAATGGCCGAAGCGCCGTGGAAGTTGATGCGCGCCCCCATGCGCGACAGTTCCGGCACATGCATGAAACGATTTTCGAAAATCGTTTCCGTGATCATGGAAGCGCCTTCGGCCACGCACATCAGCGCCATGAATTGCGCCTGCATATCGGTGGCGAAACCTGGGAAGGGTTCGGTCATCACATCGGCACCGCGCAAGCCATTGCTCCGCGTCACGCGCAACCCGCCTGCTTCTTCCGCAACATCCACGCCGGCTTCGCGGAGCGTACGCGTAACTGCCCCCAGATGATCAAACCGCGCGCCTTGCAGCAGCAGTGACCCGCCGGTGATGGCAGCGGCACAAGCAAAAGTGCCGGCTTCGATCCTATCCGCAATAATGGGATGCGTTGCGGCACCAAGGCTTGCCACACCTTCCACCAGCAGCCGATCCGTCCCAATCCCTTCAATGCGCGCGCCCATGCGCATCAGGCAGGCGGCGAGGTCGGTAATTTCCGGCTCCCGCGCCGCATTCATGATTTCGCTCTGCCCACGCGCCAAAGCCGCTGCCATCAGGATATTTTCCGTGGCACCGACCGAGACTTGCGGGAAGATGATGCGCGCAGCTTTCAAGCCGCCAGGCGCGCGGGCTTCGATATAGCCGGCGGTGATCTCGATCTCCGCCCCCATTTGCTCAAGCGCTTTCAGGTGCAGATCAACCGGGCGCGTGCCAATCGCGCAGCCGCCAGGCAGGCTGACGCGTGCGCGGCCATGGCGGGCCAGCAAGGGGCCGAGCACAAGGACCGAGGCGCGCATCTTGCGCACCAGATCATAAGGCGCTTCCAGATCGGTCGCGGCGCCGCTGATGGTGATGCTGCGCGCGGTTTTGTCGCGTTCAACAGCCAGCCCATGATGCGCCAGCAGCCCTGCCATGGTGGCGACATCCGCCAGATCAGGCGCATTGGTGAGCGTGAGGGGTCCATCGGCCAACAACCCCGCCGCCATCAACGGCAGAGCCGCGTTCTTGGCGCCGGAGACCGGGATACTGCCCGAAAGCACGCGCCCGCCGCGGATGAGGATACGGTCCATCAGAGCTTCGGCAGCGCAACCCCGCGCTGGCCCATATACTTGCCGCGGCGGTCTGCGTAGCTGACCTCAGGCGGTGCGTCGCCCTTCAGGAATAGGAACTGGCAAACGCCTTCATTGGCATAGACCTTGGCGGGGAGCGGGGTGGTATTGCTGATCTCAATCGTGACCTGGCCCTCCCATTCGGGTTCCAGCGGCGTGACATTCACAATCAGCCCGCAGCGCGCATAGGTGGATTTGCCAAGGCAGATCACCAGGATATCGCGCGGGATGCGGAAATACTCGACCGTATGGGTCAGCACGAAGGAATTGGGCGGGATGATGCAGACCGGGCCCTTGCGCGTGACGAACCCGTCTTCGGAGAATGCCTTGGGGTCCACAATGGCATTGTCCACATTGGTGAAAATCTTGAATTCATCGGCTGCCCTGGCGTCATAGCCATAGGATGACAGGCCATAGGAAATCACGCCCTCGCGCCGCTGGGCTTCGACAAAGGGTTCGATCATGCCGTGTTCCGCCGCCATTGTGCGGATCCAGCTATCGGGCATGATGGGCATGGGTGTCTGGCCTGGCTCAAGAAAGGGCGCGGCGCGGCGCCTGGGAGCGGTGGATTAGCCCAGCCCGGGCGGGGGGACAACCGGCGCCAAGCGGTGCTTCACGCCGCCGCCATCTTCACCGGCCGCGTCACCCAATTGGCCACCGCCGCAATCACGCCCACCACCAGCATCACCGGCCAAAAGGCGGCGTAGCTGCCCGTGGCATCCACCACCCAGGCGCCGGCACCCGCGCCCAGAAACCCGCCCAATTGGTGGGAGAAAAAGCAAATGCCATAAAGCGCGCCCAGATCCGCAACCCCAAAGCGCCGCGCAATGGCCGCCGAGGTTAAGGGAACGGTGCCCAGCCAGATAAAACCCATCACGGCGGCGAAGATCAGTGTGCCCCATTCGGATGGTGTGATGCTGGCAAAGACCGCAATCGCAATCGTGCGGACCATGTAAATTCCGCCCAAAGCCACTTCCGGGCGGATGCTATTGCCAATCCGCCCGCAGAGCCATGATCCCGGAATATTGAACAGCCCCACCAGCATCAGTGCCGTCACCCCAAGCCCCGCCGGCAGACCGCAAAGCGCGAGATGCGCGGGCAGATGCGTGGTCAGGAAGGCCAATTGAAAGCCGCAGGCGAAGAACCCAAGCGTCAGCAGCGCGAAATCACGCTCGGCCAAGGCACGCTTTGCAAGCGCGGGTAGGCCCGCAAGCCCGGTCGGGCGCCCGGTGCCCGGCCCGGGCGGTGCCCATTCCAGCCGGGGTGCGACGAAGACCATCAGCGCCATGGTGGCGGCCAGCATGAAAAAAGCGCCGGAGGTGCCGTAATCCGTAATGCCCCATTGCACGAAGGGGATCAGCGCCGCCTGGCCGATGGACCCGCCGGCGGAAGCAAGCCCCAAAGCATCGCCTCGGCGATTTTCCGGCACAGCGCGCGCGACCGCGCCGAGTACGGTGCCCGACCCCGCCGCTGCCACGCCCAGCGCGGTGCAAACGCCAATCCCGATGATCAGGCTTGCCGTGGTGGGCCAAAGCGCCGGTAGGATCAGGCCGATGGCGTAGATTACCGCACCGCCTAAAGCCACACGCCCAGCGCCGATCTTATCCGCCAAGGCGCCGGCCAGCGGCTGGCCCACGCCCCAAAGCAGGTTATGGAGCGCCACCGCCGCGCCATAGGCAAAGGCTGGGATGGCGTGTTCCGCCCCCAGGGGCAGCAAAAATAGGCCAAAGGTCTGCCGCGCCCCAAGCGCTAAGGAGACCGAGGCCGCGGCGGCGATGACGACAATCCAAGCTTGTGCAGGCATGCCCCCTTATGGCGAAGCGGTGCAGCCTTGGCCAGATGGCAACCCGCTTGACGCGCCCCCGGACACCCCTTAAACGCCCCCTTCCGCTGTACCGCCCCGGGAGCAATCCAGGGGCTGTTTGGCGTTCTGGGGAACGTGGGAGACCCATTCGGGTCGCATGCACCGCGGGCCTCTCGGTTTTATGAGAGAGGATTAGACAGTGGCTAAGAAGATCGCAGGCTATATCAAGCTGCAGATCCCGGCCGGCAAGGCGAACCCTTCGCCGCCCGTCGGGCCCGCGCTTGGTCAGCGTGGCCTGA
>CAMCZJ010000224.1 GCA_945886995.1 Asaia bogorensis | reverse complement strand
AGCCCCGGCCGGCGTGAAGTGGGCCATGGCAAGCTTGCCTGGCGCGCCATTCATCCGCTGCTGCCGGAGAAGGACAAGTTCCCCTACACCGTGCGCGTTGTATCCGAAATCACCGAAAGCAATGGTTCTTCTTCCATGGCGACGGTCTGCGGGACCTCGCTTTCCATGATGGATGCCGGCGTGCCGCTGAAGCGCCCCTGCGCGGGTATTGCGATGGGCCTGATCAAGGAAGATCGTGGCTTCGCCGTGCTGTCCGATATTCTGGGTGATGAAGATCACCTCGGCGATATGGATTTCAAGGTGGCCGGGACGGAAGTGGGGATTACCTCGCTTCAGATGGACATCAAGATCACCTCCATCACGCCGGAGATCATGAAGATTGCGGTGGAACAGGCGCGTGAAGGCCGGCTGCATATCCTTGGCGAAATGGCCAAGGGGCTGACCGGTGCGCGCACCGATGTGGCGGCCACCGCGCCGCGCATCACCGTGATCAATGTGCCGAAGGACAAGATCCGCGATGTGATCGGTTCCGGCGGCAAGGTCATTCGTGAAATCACGGAACAGACCGGCACGAAGGTTGATATCGAAGATGACGGCACCATCAAGGTTGCCGCCACCAGCGTTGAAGCGGCGCAGCGCGCCATTGATTGGATCCGCGGCATTGTGGCGGAACCGGAACTTGGCGCTATCTATAACGGGAAGGTCGTGAAGACTGCCGATTTCGGCGCCTTCGTGAATTTCCTCGGCGCCAAGGATGGGCTGGTGCATATCTCGGAACTCGCGAATGACCGGGTGAACAAGACCACCGATATCGTCAAGGACGGCGATCAGGTGAAGGTCAAGGTCATTGGCTTTGATGAACGCGGCAAGGTGAAGCTTTCCATGCGCGTTGTGGATCAGGCGACGGGTGCGGATATCACCGAACAGGTCGGCGCCAAGCGCCCGCGCCCGGAAGGTGATGACCGTCGTGGCGGGGAACGCGGTGAGCGGGGCGAACGCCGCGAACGGCGCGAACAACCAGGCGATTGATTCTGCCTGACCCCTACCCGCCCCCTGACACGGGGGGCGGGGCGTGGCATAACATCACAAAAGCGTCATTCTTGCGGGGAGCGCCGTTACTTGAAGGCCATCAATACGATCAGAATGGGGGGCGTTGACGTCCTGCCGCTGGTGGAAGGCGGCAAAGGCGTTGCCGTTTCCAATGGTCGCACCTGCGGTGCCTGGGCCTCGGCCGGCGGCGTTGGCACTTTCTCTGCCGTCAATGCCGATAGCTATGATGCGAATGGCGATATCATCCGGCAAATCTATCACGGCAAAACCCGTCGCGACCGGCATGAAGAACTGGTTGAATACGGCATCAAGGGCGGCATCGCCCAAGCCCAACGCGCCTGGGATATGGCCGGCGGCCAGGGCCGCATCCATGCCAATATCCTGTGGGAAATGGGCGGGGCGGAACGGGTTGCGCGCGGCATGCTGGAAGGCGCGCGGGGTTTGATCCATGGCGTCACCTGCGGTGCGGGCATGCCTTATAAGCTTGCGGAAGTCGCGCGTGATTATGGGGTGCATTACTACCCGATCATTTCTTCTGCCCGCGCTTTTGCGGCGCTTTGGAAGCGCGCCTATCACAAGACGCGCGATTGGCTGGGCGGCGTGGTCTATGAAGACCCTTGGCTCGCTGGTGGGCATAACGGGCTTTCCAATAGCGAAGACCCCAAGGTGCCGGAAGCGCCCTTCCCGCGTGTGCTGAAACTGCGCCAGCAAATGCGCGAATTCGGCCTGGGCGATGTGCCCATCATCATGGCGGGCGGCGTTTGGTGGCTGGAAGAATGGGAAGATTGGATTGACAATCCCGATCTTGGCCCAATCGCCTTCCAATTCGGCACGCGCCCTTTGCTCACGCAGGAAAGCCCAATCAGCGATGCCTGGAAGCAGCGGCTGCTGACGCTGAAGCCCGGCGATGTGCTGTTGCAGCCCTTCTCACCCACTGGGTTCTATTCTTCCGCCGTGCGCAATGAATTCCTGCGCGAATTGGAAGACCGTAATGACCGCCAAGTCGCCTATACGGCGGAAGCCGTGGGCGATCACATGGCGGAATATGGCGTGGGTCCGCGCAAGCGCCCAGTGTTCGTGACACCGCATGACCTGGCGCGCATCGCGCATTGGGAAGCCGAAGGCTTCACGGAGGCCATGCGCACGCCGGATAATACACTGATTTTCGTGACCCCAGACAAATCCCGCGAAATCGTCAAGGATCAGGTGGATTGCATGGGCTGCCTTTCGGCCTGCCGCTTTTCCAACTGGTCCCAGCATGAACCGGATTTCGACAATGGCCGCCGCGCCGATCCGCGCAGCTTTTGCATCCAAAAGACGCTGCAGGATGTCAGCCATGATGGAGCGCTGGAAAAGAACCTGATGTTCGCCGGGCATAATGCCTATCGCTTCGGGTCCGATCCTTTCTATTCCAATGGCTTCATCCCAGGTGCCAAGCAATTGGTGGAACGCATTCTGACCGGGCGCTGAGGCCATCCGTGCCCGCGCCCGTCTCACTCGCTTCCTGGGGCAGTTTTCATGTCGGCGGGCGGGAAGTCACCATCACGGACCAACCAGCGCGTGAAGTGCTTTTCACGCCTGGCGGCGTGCCGGCCAAGGTGGACCCCAACGGCACCTATTTGATCGGCGCGCTTTACGCGCACTACATGATCCCTGACCCGCCGCGTGGGCGGCTTCCGCTTTTGATGTGGCATGGCGGCGGGCTGTCCGGCGTGTGTTGGGAAACCACGCCAGATGGCCGCGAAGGCTGGCAGCATTATTTCCTGAGGCAAGGCTGGCCGGTTTATGTGAGTGATGCGGTGGAACGCGGGCGGTCTGGCTGGTCCTTGATCCCAGAAGTCACCGGCGGCACCGCGCTGACGCTGCCGATAGATAATCCTTTTGAGCGGTTTCGGATTGGCGCCGGCCCCGGTTCCTTTCGGCGTGGTGAGGTGCTGCCGGGCAATCAATTCCCCGCCGATGGCGCAAGTTACCGCAATTTCATGCGCCAGATCGTGCCGCGCTTCACGACGACGGATGAACTCACGCTCGATGCCTATGATGCGCTGCTGCAGCGTGTTGGGCCGGCAGTGGTGATGGCGCATAGCCAGGGCGGCTTCTTCGCCTGGAATGCCGCGCAGCGCCGGCCCGATGCTGTGCGCGCTTTGGTACTGGTGGAACCAGCCTCCATTGGCGATCCGGCGCAGATCGCCAAATTGCGCGACATTCCCGTGCTGATGATCTATGGCGATTACATCAAGGAAGATGCGCGCTGGCCGGATATCCGTGCGCGCGGTGTTGCCTTCGCCGAAAGCCTGCGTGCTGCGGGTGGATACGTGGACATCATTGATCTACCGGAACACGGCATCACCGGCAATAGCCACATGATCATGATGGATCGCAATAGCGACCAGGTGGCAGCGCTGGTGCAGGGCTGGCTCGCGGCGCGCAGGCTTTGGGGCTGAGGCCCCGCTTTTCCTTCGGCGCTTTCGGGTATAGCATCGCCTTCTTGATAGGGAAGCGTGCCTGGAATGTCTGTGCTTGATGCTGCCGCGCGGCGGAATCTTCTTCTCCTGGCTTGTTGTCAGGCCATCGGCCAGGCCGGCAATACCCTGATGTTCGCCGCCACAGCGCTTTCCGTGGTGACCTTCTACCATAACCGAGACCTCGCCACGCTCCCGGTCACCTTGCAGCATTTGGGCATTATGATCGCGGTCTTCCCCGCCGCGGCGCTGATGCAGCGCATGGGCCGCCGCTTTGGTTTTCGGATCGGTTCTATCTTCGGCATGGTGGGCGGTGCGGTGGTGGCGCTTGGGCTTTATACTGCGACCTTCGCGCTGATGTGCCTGGGCGGCTTGATCCTGGGTTATGCGGTGGCCAGTCTGCAAATGTATCGCTTCGCGGCGGTGGAACTTGTCCCTGCTTCCTATCGCGCCAAGGCAATTTCCTGGGTGACGGCGGGCGGTGTGGTGGCCGGTATCATCGGGCCGAGCATCGTGCGCTTTTCGCATGATCAGATGCTGCCGCTGTATCTGGCGACCTATCTCGCGCTGATCGGCATTCATGCCATTGTCTTCACCATCATGGGCTTCATCAGATTCCCACCCATGCAGGAAGCGACCGTTAAGGCTGATGGCACCGCCGTCGCACCCCCGCGCCCCTTGTTGGAAATCGCGTCTCAGCCGCGTTTCATCGCGGCGGTCATTTCCGGCATGGTCGCCTTCGGCATCATGTCATTCCTGATGAGTGCCTCACCGCTGGCGATTGTGGCCTGTGGCCTGCCGCATACCGAAGCGCATTGGGTGATCTTCATGCATGTGATGGGCATGTTCGTGCCATCCTTCTTCACCGGCAATCTGATCACGCGTTATGGCACCACCAATGTCATGTTCTGGGGCATTGCACTGCTGTTGCTCGGCGTAGTCGCCGCACTTGCCGGCAATCATGAATGGCATTTCCGCATCGCGCTGACGCTGAATGGCGTGGGCTGGAACTTCTTGTTCATCGGTGCCACCAATCTGGTGACCACCTGCTATCGCCCGAATGAACGCGGCAAGGCCCAGGCGCTGAACGACTTTCTGGTGTTCGGCACCACTGCGGCGGCCAGCTTCCTGGCCGGCTTCCTGCATGAGCATTTCGGCTGGGTGCCGCTGAATTGGGCTTCCATCCCGTTGCTGCTGGTGGCGGTGCTGGCGGTGACCTGGCTGCGCTTTCAGCGTCAACCGGCAAAAGCGGCGGCGTGAGGCGCCTTTGGCGAATAAGTTAATTCCGCAGAATTAATTTGTAGAAAATTCCAACAAACCAAATGACATGCTGCCCAGGTTCAATTGCCTTGGGCGCGGCGCGGACTGCCAATGGCAGAAACAGGGTTGACATATTATAAAAGTACTTTGTAATTTAAAGTAATAGGTACCCGATAGTCCCGCATACGAGGCCCGCCATGTCCGAAACCTCACAATCCTCTACTCCCTCCGCCAAGGCCGCGGAGGATTTGGCCTTTCTTCGCGACCTCGCCGAAGCCGCCCGAAATACCCCATTTGGCGGCGGCGATTACCTCATCGCCG
>CAMCZJ010000223.1 GCA_945886995.1 Asaia bogorensis | reverse complement strand
TGAGGCGGTCTCAAAAGCCGTGCGCCGCGCGCGGGCTGGCTTGCAGGACCCTAATCGCCCGATCGGCAGCTTCCTGTTCCTGGGCCCGACCGGTGTCGGCAAGACGGAATTGGTAAAGTCGCTAGCAGCTTTTCTGTTCGATGATGATCGCGCCATGACGCGCATTGACATGTCGGAATATATGGAAAGGCACGCGGTATCGCGGCTGATCGGCGCCCCGCCTGGCTATGTTGGCTATGAAGAAGGTGGTGCGCTGACGGAAGCCGTGCGCCGGCGGCCTTATCAGGTGATTTTGTTTGATGAGGTTGAGAAGGCGCATGATGATGTCTTCAATGTGCTGTTGCAGGTTTTGGATGATGGGCGGCTGACAGATGGCCAGGGGCGGACGGTTGATTTCCGCAACACCATCATTGTGCTGACCAGCAATCTGGGTGCCCATGCCATCGCGGAATTGCCGGAAAGCGCAGATATTGAAGCGGCGCGCCCGGCGGTGATGCGGTCTGTGCGGGAACGCTTCCGCCCGGAATTCCTGAACCGGCTGGATGAGATTGTGCTGTTCCGGCGCCTCGCGCGTGGGGATATGGCGGCGATTGTTGATATCCAATTGCTCGGCCTCAGGCGGCTTTTGGAAGACCGCAAGATCACCCTCACGCTTGATGAAGCGGCGCGGGAATGGCTGGCGGAAGCGGGCTATGATCCCGTTTATGGCGCGCGGCCTTTGAAGCGCGTGATTCAGCGCAGTTTGCAGGACAAGCTTGCGGGCTTGCTGCTGGAAGGCAGCGTGAAGGATGGCGAAAGCCTGACCGTGACCGCCAGCCCCGATGGGCTGGAAGTACGCCATGCTGCGCCGGAGGCACCGCAGGCCGAAGCCGCCTGAACGGGCTTGATCAGGCGCCGCATTCGCGCAAGCCTTCGGCCATTCAGCCAGGGGGCATAAAGAATGCGGCGCAGGATTTTCCTTGGAACAAGTGCGGCGATGTTCGCGGGGGCCGCCCAGGCCCAACATCACGGGCATCACGGGGCGAATATCCCAGCCGATCAAATGTCCGCGCTGCGCGGCCCCAGCCCGCAAGCGCTGACGGCTGAACAATTGGCGCAGCGCGTGGTGACCAGCCCAGCGCCGGCAGGCGTGCCCGGGCGTTGGGTATCGCGCGCGCCGCTTCCCTTGCCACGCAGCGAAATGGCCTGGGCCACGGCTTGGGCCGGCAAGCTGCATGTCATTGGCGGCTATGCGCAGGGCCAGGTGGATAAGCCCTTTCACCATGTCTATGACCCCGCCGCTGATCGTTGGCAGGAAGCAGCGCCTCTGCCGCGCGGCGCCAATCATGTTGGCGTGGTGGCCGATGCCGGGCGGATTTACGCGCTGGGCGGTTTTACCGAACAGAACCGTGCCTCCGACCCCAAGGCATTCGTTTATGATGTCGCGGCTGATCGTTGGTCCGCCATTGCGCCCATGCCGCGCCCGCGCGGCGCCGGCGCTGTCGCGGCCGTGGGTGGCAAAATCTATCACATCGGCGGTGCGACTGACCCCGCACCCGAACGCGCCAGCATTGCCTGGAATGAGGTTTATGACCCGCAGACGGATAAATGGACCCTGCTCCGCCCGCTGCCGGCGGGGCGGGACCATGCCGGCGTGGTCGTTTGGGAAGGGAAAATCCACGTCGCCGGCGGGCGCTTCAACACCTTCGAGAATAATACTGGCCTGCATCACGTCTATGATCCGGCGAGCGATATCTGGCGACAGCGGGCGCCGATCCCGACACCGCGTTCAGGCCATGGCATGGCGGTGCTGCGCGGGCGCTTCTGGTGCATGGGCGGCGAAGAACGGCTTTATGACGCGCAAAATCGCCCGATAGACCGCGTGATCGGCACGGTGGAATCCTATGACCCCGCCACCGATAGCTGGCAGCATCACGCGCCCATGCCGACACCTCGGCATGGTTTGGGTGCGGCCTTGATTGGCGATTGGATTTATGTGGCTGGCGGCGGGCCGATTGTGGGCGGCGGCATCCAGACTGCGGTGCATGAAGCTTTCACGCCAGGGTGAAGCCCATCTTTGCCTAAGCTGAGAGTCTCGGAAATAGGAATATTTTCACATGAAACTATTCCTCTCCGCCCATATAAGCCAGCACCGCCGCTGCCAAATCCTCCCCGGCCCAGCCCACGGATTTAAAGGCGGTGATCTGATCGGCACTTTGCCGGCCAGGATGGGCGCCACGGCAAAGCTCAGCCAAATCCGCCACCACATGATCCGCGGTGAAGGCGCCTTCCTTGATGGCCTGCACCACATCCCCCGCTTCGGCCAGACCGCCAGCGCGCGTATCCACCACCAGAAGGGCGCGCTTCAAGGCCAGCGCATCAGCTTCGCGCATATCGGGCCGATAGGCGCCCACCAGATCAAGATGCGTCCCAGGCTTCAGCGCCGCGCCGGGAATGAGTGGCTCATTCGCCAAGGTGGCAGCACTGATGATATCCGCCGCACCAAAATCGGGCTCGGCCACCGCCCGCGCCGGCAGGCCATGTGCGGCAAGCTGCCCAGCAAGGCGCGCGGCATTCTCCCCCCGACGAGACCAGATGGCGATATCAGTGATCGGAAAACAGGCAGCATAAGCCTCGGCCAGGGCATGGGCGACCTTGCCACTGCCCAGCAGCAAAAGCCGGGAACTCTCTGGCCGCGCCAAATAGCGTGCGGCGAGCAGGCTGGCCGCTGCCGTCCGCCGGTCTGTCAATTCGCCGCCATCCAGCATGGCGAGTGGTACGCCGGTGGTAGCATCTGAAAGCAGGTAGCTGGCATGAACGGCGGGCAGGTCGCGCCGGTCATTGCCGGGGGCAACATGCACAATCTTCACGCCATAATGCCCACCGGCGCGCCAGGCCGGCATCAACAGCAGGGTGTTTTGCGCCCCCGCGCCATCCGCCCAGCCGTGCCGGTGCCGAAGTGGTGCTTCGCAGCCTTCACGGAACATCTCCGCCAAGGCTTCGATCAGCCTGCCCCAGGGCAGGGCTGCCCGAATTGCTGCCTTGTCCATTTGCCGCATGGTTCTGCCTCCGCGATTCTCCTGGGGCATGTGGCATTGCCGGAAGGCGAAGGGAAGCTTTGGCGCGGGAATTGCTGAACCCCAAAGTGGCGACACCCGCGCTCAACCGGAGAACCGTATTTGATCAAGCCATTAGCCGCCACGCTTTCCATGGCAGAGCAGGCCAATGCCAGCAGGCCGAAGCGCGGCGCTTGCGGGGTTGGCCTGCTATCCGGTAACGCATTGCTTACGTTTGCGGCAAAGTTGAATCCGCAGCGGCACTACCCTGCCTCTGGGGGCGGGTTTGAAGTTGGGAGAGGCTCATAATGTCTGAGACGACGAGCGATCCGCGCTATAAGCGGCGCCCGCCAAAACGTCCGCTCCGGCTTTCCTGGGCAGATGAACGGGTGCGCGGCATTTTCTGGCAAATCGTGGTCGTCGCTGCGGTCGGCAGCCTGATCTATTGGCTCTACAGCAATACCTCTCACAATCTGGCGGTGCGGCGGATTGCAACCGGCTTCGGCTTCCTGGATCGGGAAGCAGGCTTGCCCATTGCCGAAAGCCTGATCCCCTATGACCCCACCAATACCTATTTTCGCGCGCTGCTGGTGGGTGTGCTGAATACGCTGAAGGTTGCGGTGATTGGCGTGGTGCTGGCGACTATTCTGGGCACCGCGATTGGCATTGCGCGGCTTTCGAAGAATTTCCTGCTGTCCCGCATTGCCGGCGCCTATATCGAAATCATTCGCGATCTGCCGCTGCTGCTGCAATTGCTGTTTTGGTACACCATTCTGCAGGGCCTGCCCGGGCCGCGCCAGGCGCTGAAGCCCATGGAAGGTGTCGTGCTGTCCAATCGCGGCCTCAAGCTGCCGGCGCTGATTTGGGAAAACCCGCATACGGCGGCGTTGGTGGTCTTTCTGCTGGGCATTCTGGGCACCTGGGCCTATGGCCGCATGGCACGCGCCAGGCAGATGGCTGATGGTCAGCCGCGCAAGATATGGCCCACCGCCCTGGCGCTCATGGTAGCGCTCCCGGTTGCTGTCTGGTGGGGCATGGGCGCCCCGTGGGAGATTGAATACCCCGTGCTGCGCGGCTTCAATTTCCGCGGCGGCATGAATGTCAGCCCTGAGTATTTCGCGCTGCTGATCGGCCTGGTCACCTATACCGCAGGCTTCATCGCCGAAGTGGTGCGTGCTGGCGTCATGTCGGTCAATCATGGGCAATGGGAAGCGGCGCAGGCGCTGGGGCTGAAACACGGTTCTGTGCTGCGCCTGATTGTGATGCCGCAGGCGCTGCGCGTCATCATCCCGCCGATGACATCGAATTACCTGAACCTGACGAAAAATTCCTCACTCGCGGTCGCGATCGGCTATCAGGATATCGTCTCCATCGCCAACACAACGCTCAATCAGACCGGTCAGGCCATTGAAGGCATTGCCATCATCATGGCGGTCTATCTTTCGATAAGCCTTTCGATCAGCCTTTTCATGAATTGGTACAATGCGCGCATTGCGCTGGTTGAACGATGAAGGGTCCAGCCATGAGCAACGCAAGCATTTCCTCAGGCCCGCGCAAGCCGCCAATCACGGCAGTGGGGCCCATTGCCTGGGCCAGGAACAATCTGTTTTCCGGCTGGCTTTCCACGGCGGTGACGCTGGCGCTTGGCTATCTGGTGATCAGGCTGGCGCTTTCCTTCGTTGATTGGGCCTTCATCAATGCCATCTGGTCCGTGCCTTCCAATGCGCAGGGCCCACAGACGCAAGTCTGTCGGGATTTGCAGGGCTCGGGTGCCTGCTGGGCGGTGATTGGTGAAAAACACCGCTTCATGCTGTTTGGCACCTATCCTTATGAACAGCATTGGCGCCCGGCTTTGGCCTGCGTGCTGTTTGTGGCGCTTTACGTCATTTCCGCCATGCGGCGCTTCTGGCGTTGGGAATTGGCGCTGATCTGGGTTGGGATGCTGACCGCGATTGGTGTGCTGATGTGGGGTGGCGTATTCGGGCTTTCTTATGTGCCGCAGGAACGCTGGGGTGGCTTGCCGATCACGCTGATCCTGGCGACGTTTGGGCTTGCCTTCGCCTTTCCGCTTTCCA
>CAMCZJ010000222.1 GCA_945886995.1 Asaia bogorensis | reverse complement strand
CGCGCATGCGCTTCGCGTTCCTGAAAGAAGCGCACGCCCGCACCTTGGCCGCGATATTCGGGCAATAAAACGCTCTCACCGAAATAGCAGAGGCTCGCCGCATCCAGCCCAGCACTGGCCCAGGAAGCGCGGAGCTTATCGCTGGCTTCCTGCCCAGGCTGGCAGGTGGCCATGCCAACGGCCACTCCCTCCGGCGTACTGGCCGAGACCACCAAGGCGCCCGGGCTTTGTGCATAGGCCGCAAGGTAGCGCGCCTCATGCGCCGCATCGCCATCGTAAAGATAAGGCCATTCGCGAAAGACACGAATGCGCAGGCCAGCCAGCGCATCCAACCGCGCGGTGAGCGCCGCGCCAGAGAGGGTTTCAAAGGTCAAAGGGGCAGGGGGCATGGCGGGTTATTAGCTGAGAATACCGCGCGGCGGAATCATTTCGTGCCGGCGGCAAGCGCAGCCTTGTCACGTGCCGCTTGCAGGAAGGCGGCCAAGCCTTCTTCCACCACCGCCCGGTCCAGATCGCGCAGGATGAAGACAAGGCGAGAGCACCGATCATGCCCTGCTGGCCAGGCGGCCAGGCGTTCCGGCGGGTGGAACACGTGCTGCACGCCATGCAGCACCACCGGGCGATCCTCCCCTTGCAGGTTCAGGATTGCCTTCAAGCGCAAAATGCTGGCGCCACGCGTGATGGCGAGCATTTCAAGCCAACTCGCCAAGCCTTCCCAGGGGAGTGGTTCGGTAAAGGTCAGGCCAAAGGCTTGGATGCGCGCATCATGGCGGTTCGGATCATGGTGATGATCATGATGGTGGTGATGCGCGGCTTCCGCCGCCAACCAGGCTGCGACCTCGGCGATTTTGCCTGCGGGATCAAAGCTGCCCGCGCCGAACAGGAAATCCGGCGCGACATCCCCTGCCACAACGCGCTGGATTGGCGCGCCGGGATTAAGCGCATGCAGGCGCGCTTCAAGCGCTTTGATTTGGTCCGCAGTCGCAATATCCGTCTTGCTCAGGATCAGCCGGTCGGCCACGGCGGCCTGCTTCACCGCTTCAATCTGGGCATCCAACGTGGCCGAACCAAGCACCGCATCCACCACCGTCACCACGCCATCCAAGCGGAAGGAACGCAGCGCCACCGGGTCGCTCATCAGCGTTTGCAGAATGGGCGCGGGGTCAGCCAGGCCGGTGGTTTCAATCAGTACGCGGCGAATTTCATGCCCGGATTCGGCCTTGAGCGCCAAGTCACGCAGCGCGCGCTGCAAATCGCCGCGAATGGTGCAGCACAGGCATCCGGCATTGAGCAGCACGGCATCTTCATCAAGTTTTTCGACCAGCAGATGATCTAGCCCAATCTCGCCAAATTCATTGAGCAGCACGGCGCTGCCGGCCATGTCCGGATGCTTCAGTAGCCGGTTCAACAGCGTGGTTTTGCCTGCGCCCAGAAAGCCGGTCAGCACCGTGACGGGAATGAGATTCATTTGCGGTAGAGCGCTTCCGGGTCCATCAGCGGCTCGGCAATATTAGCCAGCTCATCGCCGCGCGGGGCGCGATAAAAGCAATTACGCCGCCCGGTATGGCAGGCAACCCCCTGCTGATCCACCAGCAGCAGGATGGTATCGCCGTCACAATCAAGCCTGAGATCCACCAGCATCTGCACCTGGCCGGATGTTTCCCCCTTGCGCCACAGCGCCTTGCGGGAACGGGAATAATAGCAGACCCGGCCGGTTGCGAGTGTTTCGGCCAAACTCTCGGCATTCATCCAGGCCATCATCAGCACTTCACCCGTATCATGCTGCTGGGCAATGGCAGGGATCAGCCCCGCGGCATCAGGCTTCAGCGCGGCCAGCAATGCTTCGCGGGCAGGGGCGGAGATAGGGGTGGCGGTCAGCGTCATTGTTACTTTATAACACTCGCAACTTCTGTTAGGAAGCGGCATGCATGGTTCAGCGCATCATTTGACGTCATTGGATAGGGCCGAGGCGCTGTGCCAAAAGCGTGGCGTACAACTCACGCCGCTCAGGCGCGATGTGCTGCGCCTGGTGCTGGAAGCCGAAGCGCCGATTGGCGCCTATGCGCTACTGGATCAATTGAAGGAGAGCAGGGCGCGTGCGGCCCCTCCAACGGTTTATCGCGCGCTGGATTTTCTGCTCGAACAAGGCTTGATCCATCGTTTGGAAAGGCTGAACGCCTTTATGGGGTGTGCGGAGGCGCTGGAAGGGCCTGATCATGATCACGATCACGCGCATGACCACCCGCATCAATTCCTGATCTGCCGCAGCTGTGGTGCAACGCGCGAGATTTCCGACCATGCGGTGGCCGAGGCGATGACGGCCGCAGCGGCGCGCGCTGGCTTTTCCGCGGTACGCGCCACGGTGGAGATTGAAGGGTTTTGTGCCAAATGCGCGGGGTCAGTCGCGGGCAATGGCGGATAATTGAATTGCCAGAATAGTTCCGAAATGCTTACTCTATGCGTTATCGCGTATCGGGAGGCTATGATGGCATTTCGCGTATTCAGGCTTGCCTTGCCCTTGGCGGCTTTTACCTTGTCCTTGAGTGTCGCCCCCTTGGTTTCGGCGCAGAGTGTGCCGATCACGAGCGAGACTTTTACCGCCGGCACAACAGGTGCCTTGGCGCGGCTGTGTGGGGCCTCCTCCCAGGAAGCTGCCTATGCTGCGGCGGTGCATTTCTGCCATGGCTTGCTGGTTGGCACTGGGCAAACAAGCGACTCAATGCATAAGCGCCTTGGCACAAAGCCGAATTACTGCCTGCCGGAGCCATCACCGAGCCTTGATCAGGTGGCAGCAAGTTTTGTTGCCTGGGCGGCGGCCAATCCACAGCTTGCTGGCACACGTGCCGCCGATGGGCTTCTGCGCTTTGCCGCTGTGCAATACCCCTGCGCCGGTCGTACGGCGCGCCGATAGGAGATGGCCATGCGCGCCAGGGCTTGCTTGGAGGCGAAATTCAAAGTGCTGCGCGGTGTTTTGACTGCGCTATCGCTGGTGTTAGCCATCTGCCAGCCCGCCATGGCGCGGGAGCCTTTGCGCGTGGCTGAATTGCCGCGCGATTTCCAAGCCTGGGCGGCGTGGCGCGCGGATGACGCAAGCCTTTCCGAAACAGCCATGGGAAGGCCGGCTGCTCAGTTATTCCATGCCGGTGATTTTTGCCTTGGCGCCATGGTGGATGCAGGCATGGTGCAGGGCGTTTTCGGTGGGCTTCCGCTTAACGCCATGGCCTATTGCCCGCCTGGGCTTGCAGCGTTTGGTGGTGCTGTGCAGCCGGCGCCCGCAATCAGGCTGGTCAGCACTGATCGGCCGATAACGCTGCCACCTGTCGTGCCAGTCATTACGCAGAATATGTGTACGCCAGCCATCCGTAACCGATGAGGAGACTTCAATGACCAAACATTGGAAAATGGGCCTTGCATCATTGGCCGTGATTGCGGTTACCGGCTGCGCGGATATGAGCGATAAGCAGCGCAGCACCGCGATTGGTGCTGGGGCTGGCGCGCTGGGCGGTGCGGCGATCGGCTCCTTTTCCGGCAATGCCGGTTGGGGGGCGCTGATTGGTGCTGGCGTCGGCGCTGCTGGCGGCTTGGCGGTGGGGCAATCACGTGAGAATGAACGGCGCGCTTACCAGCGCGGGGTAGAATCAGGCCGCAGCCAGCAATGATGGGATTGGGGCCGGGTTGGCCACGGTCGCAAATTCTGTAAGTGCACCGGTTCGAAAAGGCTTATTCTTGCGAACTTGCGGGCAAAACCGCTATTCAGCATAGGTGAAAGCCCTCCAAATTGGCCCCCATGCGCGTATCCCTGAAGGTAAGCTTCGGTTTGGCGGCGGGCTGAATCAGTCCCGCGAGTCTGATTGGGATGCAGCGCGTCGGGTCACGCGGTGATATTGGCGCTTTTGTCGAAGTGATTGGGCCGCCCGGTTGGCAGGACGGCCCGTGATTTGCCGCGCTATTTCGGCAGCGCCGCCAAGCCCTGCGTCAGATCAGCAATCAGATCGCCCACATCTTCAAGCCCGATATGAATACGCACAGTGAAGCCGCCCAAATCCGGGCTGGTCGCGGTGCGGGTGATGAAGCCAGTCGTGGGAAGTGCGAGGCTTTCAAACCCGCCCCATGAAGCGCCAATGCCGAAAAGCTTGAGGCTATCGATGAACTTGAAGATATCCGCTTCCGCATAATGCGGCTTGAACACCACGCCGAACAGGCTGCACGCGCCGGTAAAATCACGCTTCCACAAGGCGTGTTGTGGGTGCGATGGCAGGGCAGGGTGCAGCACACTCAGCACTTCCGGCCGGTTTTCAAGCCAGCGCGCCACTTCCAACCCGCTTTTTTCCTGCTGCTGCAAGCGAATGGGCATGGTGCGCGCACCACGCAGCGCCAGCCAGCAATCATCAGGTGCGGCGAAATGCCCCATCTGAGAAGCCGCACCGCGCACAATCTCATAATCCTTTTCGGTATTCACGGTGATGGAACCGAGCAGCACATCCGAATGCCCGCCGACATATTTTGTGAGCGCCTGGATCGAAACATCCACGCCATGCTGAAAGGGCATGAAGTGGTGAATGCCCCAGGTATTGTCCATCATCACCACGCAGCCCGCCGCATGGGCTGCGCGTGCAATGGCCGGCACATCCTGCACTTCGAATGTGTGGCTGCCGGGGCTTTCGGTGTAGACCACCTTGGTATTGGGGCGAATCAGCGCTCGGATGCCGGCCTCATCAATCAGTGGGTCGTAATAGGTGGTCTCAACCCCCCAATCCTTCAGCAGCCCATTGCAGACATTGCGCGCGGGGCCATAGGCGGAATCCGGCATTAGGCAATGATCGCCGGTCTTGAGGTAAGCCATCAGCGGCACCGTCACCGCCGCCAAACCCGTGCCAACCAGCACACAACGCGTGCCGCCTTCGATTTCTGCAACCACATCTTCCAAAGCATATTGCGTAGGACCGCCGGCGGTGCCGTAGGTCATGACGCGGTTCCATTTGTCCTTCTGGAAGGTGCGGCGGGATTCGGAATTCGGATGCAGCACGGTGGAGCCGCGATGCACGGGCGGATTGACGAAGCCATGCGCACGCGTTCCCGCGCGCCCGGCATGGGACATGCGGGTGGCAAAGCTGTGCCCGTGTTTGGCGTTGTTGTCGGCCATGTCA
>CAMCZJ010000221.1 GCA_945886995.1 Asaia bogorensis | reverse complement strand
ATGGTGCGTGAAGGCCGCTGGGGTGAAGGCCGCCCGCAATTGCTGCAAATCCCGCGCCTGATGGGCCAGACGCTTGGCTTCATCGGCTTCGGTCGTGTGGCGCGCGCCACCGCAATTCGCGCCCGCGCCTTTGGGCTGCACATGAAGGCGTTTGATCCCTTCGTGGAAGAACTGACCATGTCAGCGCTTGGTGTCGAACCCGCCAGCCTTTCTGATTTGCTCGCGAGTTCTGATTTCGTGTCCATGCATTTGCCCGATACGCCTGAAACGCGTGGCTTCTTCAAGGAAAAGCACTTCAAGCAAATGAAGAAGAACGCGCTTTTCATCACCACGGGCCGTGGCCCGACAGTGGAAGAAGCCGGGCTGATCAAGGCGCTGCAAAAGGGCTGGATCGCGGGTGCGGGCATTGATGTGTTTGAAATTGAACCGACCAAGGCAGATAATCCCCTGCACAAGATGCAGAATGTGATCCTGTCGCCGCACAATGCCTCGGCCTCTGCGCGGTTTGATCCGGCGCGCAAGCGCCGTGTCGGGCAGAATGTCGCGCTGGTGCTTTCGGGCCGTTGGCCGCTTTCCTGCGTGAACCCGACTGTGCTGACGGATTCCAAGCTGAAGCGTTGGCAGCCCTATTCCATGGAACGCGGGCCGAATTCGTAACAGCCAAAGGCGCATCCCATGTCTGAAACTGAAAATCCCGTTCTTCTGACGCGGGAAGGGCCGGTGGTGCGCCTCACGCTCAACCGGCCGCATCGGCGCAATGCCATGTCGGCCGCCATGGGTGTCGCCTTGGATGCGGCACTTGATGCGCTGGAGAAAGACACCTCCGCGCGCATCATCATTTTCTCAGGCGCAGGCGGGCATTTTTGCGCAGGGCTTGATCTGACCGAAGTGGGCTCGCAAGGGACCGAGGCAGAACGGCTTGCCGCCGCGCAGCAACGCAACCACGCGACGGGGCAGCGCTTCGTCAGGCTTTGCAACCTGCCGCAGGTGGTAATTGCGGCGGTGCAGGGCGCAGCCCATGCGGGCGGGCTCGGCTGGCTTTGCGCGGCTGATATCGCCATTGCCACTGCCGATGCGCGCTTCGCCGCGCCAGAAGCCAAGCGCGGCTTGGTGCCAGCACAAATCCTGCCCTGGATGGTGCGCCGCATGGGCCGCAGCAATGCCGCACGCATGGTGCTGCAGGGCCATGTGATTGATGCGCCGGAGGCCGCGCGCATTGGCCTGGTGCATCAGATGGTGGCCGATGCGCCGGCGCTGGAAGCGGCTGTCGCTTCGGTGATTGCGGATTGTCGGCAGGGCGCGCCGCGTGCCTTGGCGGAAACCAAGAAGCTGATCGCCGCCCTTGGTCCGCTTTCGCCCGATGGCTATGCGGATGCCGGTGCGCTTGCCTTTGCGCGCTGTGCCTCGGGCGATGAAGCGCGCGAAGGCATTGCCGCTTTCAAGGAAAAGCGCCCGCCTGCCTGGGCTTCCTGATCAGCGCCGGAAGGTAAGGCCAATAAGGGCCGAAACCAGCAATAGCTGCACTGCCACCAATATCTGTGGCAGTACCCAGCTGCCCGTGAGGCTAACCAGGGTCGCGAAAATGGACGGTCCCGCGACGTAGCCGAGAAAGACGAAAATCGTCGAACCCGCCGTGGCATCAGCGACCTTTCCGGGGGGTGCCAGGCGCGCGACTTCCGCCAGCGAAATGCCGTTCCAGGACGCCCCGAAAAAGCCCGTGAGTACACATATCAAGGCAAGCGGCCAGAAGCCTGCTTCGGCGGAAAGCAAGGCCAGGGCCAAGATGCTTGCGCCCGCGATCAAGCCTTGCACCACCAGATTGGCCAACGCATTGCCGGTACGATCCGCAACCCAGCCAAGCAGGATGCGCGCCACCACGCCCGCCAATTGCATCCCGGCAAAAACGCTACCTGCCAGCACCAGATCAAAGCCGCGCTTTTCCACAAGCCAAGTAACGGTGAAGGAAAACAGGCAACCCTGCGCAATGGCGAAGGATACCGAAAGCAGCGTGACGCGCGGCAGAAGCGGGCTTTGCTTCAGGACAGCGATCGTGGCCTTGATGGCGCGTGGGGAAAAGATCGCGCCGAACCCCAGGCCCTGCGCGCGATTGCGTTCGGCATCAAAAGCGGGGCGGAGGGGTTGGATGACAAGAATGGCAAGTGCGCCAACGCCAAAGGCCAGCATCAGTGCCGCGGGCCAGCCATAGGCCAGCGCGACCGGGGCTGCGATAAGCCCCGCAAGCGCGCCCCCCGCCGGCGCCCCTGCCTGTTTGATAGAGAAAATCAGCGCACGATGCTCGGGCGGTGCGGTTGCTGCCAGCATGCGGCTTCCCGCAGGTGGGGTTGGCCCATAGCCAAGCCCCAGCATGAAGGCCGCCAGGAATATCGCCCAAGCCTGGCCAAGGCTTGCCACCAAAAGCGCCGTCACCGCGACAGCCGTGCCCAATTGGAGCATCCTCACCGGGCCCATGCGTGCCAGGAAAACCCCGCCAATCATCAGGTACAGCACGGTAGCCAAGGCGGTGAGCGACGAAAGATTGCCAACCCGTTCCGGCGCCAACCCGGTACTGGCCATCATCAAGGGGGCAATCACCGGCAGGCTTTGGCCCATGAAGGAGGCGACCAACTGCATCAGCATGGTGGCGCCAAGGGCGAAGAGCCAGTGATTCATCACCATATCTAGCCATCTCAAGAGCGCTCGGGCCAGAGGCTGCCCTACTGACAATTCCCGAAACCCGCCCTATGTCACCGTCGCATTGTGACCTTGCCGAGGACCCCCATGGCCCAGCCTGCTGAATTGAAGCCGCTTCGTCCCCTCGCCGCGCTGATCTTCGGGTCGCGCTGGCTGCAATTGCCGCTCTATCTGGGGCTGATCGTGGCGCAATGCGTCTATGTCTATAAGTTCATCAAGGAATTGACCCATCTGGTGCTGGAGGCAACAACCTTCAACGAACAGCAGATCATGCTGATTGTCCTTGGCCTGATTGATGTGGTGATGATCGCGAATCTGCTGGTCATGGTGATTGTGGGCGGGTTTGAAACCTTTGTTTCCCGCCTGAACCTGGCCGGGCATCCGGATCAGCCGGAATGGCTCAGCCATGTGAATGCCAGCGTGCTCAAGATAAAGCTCGCCATGGCGATTGTCGGCATTTCCTCAATCCATTTGCTGCGAACCTTTATCGAAGCCGGCAACCTCGGCTCCCCCAATGCCGCCTTCACGGAAGCGGGCATCATGTGGCAGACCATCATCCACACCATCTTCATTGCCTCGGCGATCGGCATTGCCCTGGTGGATCGCCTGTCTACCGTGCCGACCGGGGTGAAATCTGACCATTAAGGCCGCTTTTGCCATGTAAGCCGCTTTTCTGCCGCGCCTTGGCGTATTAGAATTGTAACTTCCAAGCCCCGGCATAAGGGTGCTGGTAGATCACTTTAACCACGCAACAAGGGGAGCTTCCCGCAGTGGAACGTCGTAATTTCATCAAAAAGGCTGGCTTTGGCACCACCGCCGTCGCCGCCACCGCGCTAGCCACGCCGGCGCTGGCTCAGGCCATGCCGGAAATCCGCTGGCGCCATACCTCGGCCTTCCCGAAATCGCTCGATACGCTGTTTGGCGGGACCGAGCTTTTTGCCAAAATCATCAACGAAATGTCGGATGGCAAGTTCCAACTCCGCATCTTCGCCGCGGGCGAAATCGTGCCCGCCTTGCAGGTTTATGATGCAGTGCAGAATGGCACGGTGGAATGCGGCCAGGACGCGGCCTATTACCATTTCGGCAAGGACCCTTGCTTCGTCTTTGAAACGGGCCTGCCCTTCAGCTTGAATCAGCGCCAGTATTATTCCTGGCTCCGCAATGGCGGTGGCCATGAATTGATCAATGAATTCTACCGCCCGCTTGGCGTCCGGTCCTTCACCTTTGGTGGCACGGCCTGCCAGATGGGTGGTTGGTTCCGCAAGGAAATCAACACGGTTGAGGATTTGCGCGGCCTGAAATTCCGCGTGGGTGGCTTTGCCGGCAATATCTTGCGGCGGCTTGGCGTTGTGCCGCAGCAAATTGGCGCCGGCGATATCTATCCTGCGCTGGAACGCGGCACGATTGATGGCGCCGAATGGGTCGGCCCGCATGATGATGAAAAGCTCGGCTTCAACAAGGTCGCGCGCTTCTATCATTATCCCGGCTGGTGGGAAGGCGCGTCCTGCGGTACGCTGTTCATCAACGAACGGGCCTGGAATTCTATCCCCAAGATCTATCAATCCATGATCGAAGCCGCCGCTGGGCTCGTCACCGCCTCCATGGTGCCGAAATACGATGCGCTGAACCCGCAGGCCATGAAACGTCTGCTTGCTGGCGGCACGCAACTAAAGGCCTTCCCGAACCCTGTGCTGCAGGCCTGCTATGATGAGTGCTGGAAGTATTATGATGAAGTCGCCGCGCAGAACCCCATGTTCAAGAAGCTTCTCGACAGCATGAAGGCCTTCCGCCCGGATGGCGTCGCTTGGTTCCGCGTGGCAGAAGGTACTTTTGACAACTTCATGCACAGGATGTCGGCGGCAAACCGCATTTAAGGCAGCCGCTTAAGGATTTTTGGAACCGGTCAGGTGGTAGCACCTGACCGGATTTTTTGTTCCATCTCGCCCAAAGAAAAACCCCATGGCAGTTCGCCATGGGGTTTTGCGTCGAGGGCCTGGCCAGGATTTACCTTGACGGCCCGAAGCTTGGCGGTGGCAGATCATCCTCCTCCGCAGGCGGTGCGACTTCGATCCTGACCGTACTTGGGTCAATACCGTGCGGCTTATCCAGGAAGAAGGTGACCGTGATCGGCATGAAAATTACGATCGCCACCATGATGAGCTGTAAGCCCACCCAAGGAATGGCGCCCCAATAAATATCCGCGCTGCTGATGGACTTCGGGATCACGCTACGCAGATAGAATAGCGCAAAGCCGAAGGGCGGGTGCATGAAGCTGGTCTGCATATTCACGCAGAGCATCACGCCGAACCAGATCAACGCCGCATCCGCGCCCACCACCGGGGTCAGCAGCTTCTGCGCCACTGGCGCCAGCATGGGCACGATGATGAAGGCAATTTCGAAGAAATCTAGGAAGAAGGCCAGGAAGAAGACCAGCAGATTGACCGCGATCAGGAAGCCCCAAACGCCGCCTGG
>CAMCZJ010000220.1 GCA_945886995.1 Asaia bogorensis | reverse complement strand
GGCCCGGCCTTCAGCGCCGGCTTTCATTTGGGCGGCTTCGCGGAGGACAAGGAAGCCGCTGCCCGCGCGCCAAGTTTTGAGGCCATGGTGGACCGTTTTGAAGCCGTGCGCGTGCCAACCATCTGCCGCTTGCAGGGCGGCGTTTATGGCGGCTCGACAGATTTTGCGCTGACGGCGGATTTCCGCATTGGTGTCACGGGGATGGAAATGTTCATGCCAGCCGCCAAGCTTGGCGTGCATTACTACCCTACTGGGCTTTCCCGCTATGTTTCCCGCCTTGGGCTGAACAACGCAAAGCGCCTGTTCATGACCGCGGAGAAGCTGGGGGCTGAGGAATTGCTCCGCATCGGCTACCTCACGCAATTGGTGACGCCGGCGGAATTGGATGTGGCGGTGGATAAGCTTGCGACCACGCTGGCCAACGGCGCACCGATGGCCATTCAGGGCATGAAACAGGCGCTGAATGAAATCGGCCATGGCAGGCTGGATGTCGCGGCCTGCGCGGAACGCGCGCGGCTTTGCAAGGAAAGCGAAGATATTCAGGAAGGCCTCGCCGCCTTCCGCGAAAAAAGAGCGCCCGTCTTTCGCGGGCGCTGACCAAAATCAAGGGCGCTGTCTTATGGGACAGCGCCCTTTTAGATTCAGGCTTCCCCGTAATGAATACGGCGATAGGGGCGGGACACCACCGTATCATCGGTGTGCACATCCCAAAGGCTGGCGCTATTGCCGCTTTGGTGGGCCTCGAACATCGCGCCCATTTGGCCGAGCGCACTCACGGTCTGGCCGCGCACGCCAAAGCCATTGGCCACACCAGCCAAATCGCCGCGGCCATGAATGACAATGCCGGCATCAATATTGCCAGCGCGGAATTTGTGAATCTCCGCGCCATAGCCGCCATCATTGATGATCGCCATCAGGAATTTGGTGCCATGGCGGCGCGCGGTTTCCAATTCCTGGATATGCATCAGCAAGCTGCCATCGCCTTCAATCAGCAGCACCTTGCCATCCTTGCGCGCGGCAGCCACGCCAATCGCCGCCGGCAGGCCATTGCCGATGGCGCCGAAATCGCTCACCACATGATAGCGTTCCGCCGCGCGGCCCTTCAGATAGGTCATGGCAAAGCCAAGGTAATGGCCACCGCCGATCACCACATCCCAATCCTTCGGCACCACCGCATCCAATTCCATGATCGCCTTGCGCGGATCAACCGTGCCGGGCGCAATCGTGAATTCCTTGCGGTCCGGCACATCGGCTGCAATCAGCGCGGCCATTTCATCACTGCGGAAGCGCTTGCCTGAGGCACCACGGCGCTTGATCGCCGCAGTCACCGCTTCCGCCGCCGCCTTGGCATCGGCGCGGATATGCAAATCCGCCGTGCGCAGCCCCTGCCATAACCCGCGCGGCCCGATATCAATCTGCACCGTTTGCGCGCCGGGATAGAGGTAACCGCTTTCCGTCGTATAGGCGCCAAGCCCAACGCCAAGCCCGATCACCAGATCAGCTTCCGCAAAGCGTTCGCGCGAGAAATCGCTGGCATAGGCGCCAGAGATATCCATGGCGAAACGATTGCCGGTAAAGAGCCCCTTGGCCTGTAATGATGTGGTGAGCAGCGCGCCCATGGCTTCCGCCATTTCCTCAATCGCCTCACGCGCCTGGGACAGCTTCGCACCACGGCCCGCGATGATGATGGGCTTTTCGGCAGAAGCGATCAACTCCACCAGCTTTTCAACCAGGGTCGGGTCCGGCTGCGGGCGCTGCGGCGCGGGCAGATAATCAGCCGATGGGATATAATCCACCATATGCGGATAGGCCTGTTTTTGCAGGTCCATCGGAATGCTGATCACAACAGGGCGGCGTTCAAGTGCTGCGAAATGGAAGGCTTCGCGCACATTTTCCAAGGCGCGATCCATGGTTTTCACTGAGATATGATGGGCACCCGTTGCTTGCGTGAGCGGCGCCATATCAATCTGCTGAATGTAATAGGGCGCGGCGATGGGTGAATCGCCCGCAAACACGACCATCGGCGTATTGGCGCGTGCGGCAATGGCAAGCCCGGTCATGATCTGCGTGAAGCCAGGCCCGCAGGTGGTGGAAGCCACACCCACCTTGCCGGTGGCGCGCGCATAAGCATCGGCCATCGCAACAGCGCAATGTTCGTGCCGGGCGTGGATGATGTTCATCCCCGGCTGGCGCTGCATCGCTTCGGTCCAATACATATTCGCATCACCCATCAGGGTGAACAGCGTATCGCAGCCTTCTTGCGCGAAGACGGTTGCCAGAACATCGGAAAGCTTGGGCGATGCCATGATTATTTACTCCCTTTACCAAAAAGACTGCCGATCCAGGACACAAGGCTGCGCCAGATCAGGCTGAATGCGTTGATTTCTTTCACCTGAATGGGGCGGGGCAGGGGCGGTTCGGGCCGCGCTGCTCTTTCCGCCGCTTCAATCACCGCCATGGCTTCATTGGCCATGTTTTTGGTGAATTCCGCCAAAAGCGTGCGTGCCAAATGAATGCCCCCCGCATTGGCGAAGGTTTCCAAAGGGCCTGTGACGTTGAAACTGCCATTCACCGTCAGCCGCGTGCTAGCGCCTTCCGCTGCCACCAGTACTTCCCCGCTGGCCAGCGCGCGGGAGGCACCGCGAAGGTCAATGCCCCGCCCTTCGATGCGGCAGCGATGTGCATCGTGGTCGTAATCAAGTTTGGCTTCCCCCCGAAAGGCGGCGGCGGTCGGGCCGAAGCGCACCTTGATGGAACCGCGCCACAGGCCATCATCGCTGGGCGGCGCCATTTCTGCGCCCGGGATACAGGCCGCGACGGTGGCGGGATTGCTCAGCAAGGGCCAAACCACGTCAAGCGGCGCGGGGATCAGGGTTTGTTCCGAAATATCGGGCATGGTGTTGCGCTTAATCCTGCGAAAAAACTTACCCTGCGCAAAGCCGGCGCCGGGCGCAAGCCCGGGTGGATCGGGCGCTATACGGTCAAGAGTTTAAGGACATCCTCGCGCGGCAAATCAGCCACCGGGCCGGCCAGGGCCACTTCGCCCCGCACCATGACGGAAATGGAATCGGCCAATTCCCGGGCGAAATCGAAATACTGTTCCACCAAAATCACCCCCATGCCGCGCCCCTTGGCCAGAAGTGCAATCACGCGGGCGATATCCTTGATGACATTGGGCTGAATGCCCTCGGTCGGTTCATCCAGGATCAGCAGGCGGGGCCGCGCGGTCAGCGCGCGGGCAATGGCAAGCTGCTGCTGCTGCCCGCCGGAAAGATCACCCCCGCGCCGCTTGAGAAAATTCTTCAGGATCGGGAAAAGATCAAACACATCATCGGGCACGCCCGAACCGCGCGGGGCGGCGGCGAGCGCGGATTCCAGATTCTCCCGCACTGTCAGGAAGGGGAAAATCTCCCGCCCCTGCGGTACATAGCCAATGCCGGCGCGGGCACGTTCGGCGGGGGGCAGGCGCGTGATATCGCGCCCTTCCCAGGTGATGCTGCCGGCTGACACCCGTTCAAGCCCCATGATCGCGCGCATCAGCGATGATTTGCCAACGCCATTGCGCCCAAGCACGCAAGCAATGCGCCCTGGCTCCGCCACCAGGTCAACGCCGCGCAGGCAGAGCGAGGCGCCGTAGGAAAGTTCAATGCCTTTGGCCGCTAGCACGGGTCGTGCGCCTCCCGTTCACCTGTGTTCACGGGACGCACACTCCTTCCTTGTTTGGTCGCATTTTCCGAGCCGCCAGGTGTTTCCACCTGGCTTGAAAATGCTCTAGCGCCCCAGATAGACATCAATCACCCGCGGGTCTTCCTGCACCTGTTCGATTGGGCCTTCAGACAGCACCGATCCTTCATGCAGTACCGTCACCTTGCGCCCCAGCGCGCGGACGAATTCCAAATCATGTTCCACCACCACCACGCTATGTTTGCCCGCGATGCGGCGGAGCAATGCGGCGGTGTGTTCCGTTTCCTGATCTGTCATGCCGGCGACGGGTTCATCCACCAGTAGCAATTCCGGGTCCTGCATCAACAACATGCCAATCTCCAGCCATTGGCGCTGCCCGTGGGAAAGGATGCCGGCGCGATCCCTGGCGCGCTCCATCAGGCCGATCTCGGCCATCACTTCCTCGATCCTGTCGCGTGCTTCGCCACTGAGCCGCCAATGCAAAGCAGCCAAGGTGCCGCGTGGCGCCTTCAGCGCGAGTTCAAGGTTCTCAAACACCGTCAGCGCATCAAACATGGTGGGCTTCTGGAATTTCCGCCCAATGCCAAGATTGGCGATGCGGGTTTCATCAAGCCTGGTCAGGTCATGATCGCCAAAGCGCGCAATGCCGCTATCGGGTTTTGTCTTCCCCGTGATCACATCCATCATCGTGGTCTTGCCCGCGCCATTGGGGCCGATCACGGCGCGCAGCTCCCCCGGTTCCACAATCAGCGAAAGATTATTGAGTGCGCGGAAACCATCAAACGTCACGGTGATGCCATCCAGGTAAAGGCTTGGTCCCTTTTTCATGACCGGCGCCTCCACCCAAGGCCAATCAAGCCGCGCGGCAGAAACAGCGTCACGATGATGAACAAAGCCCCCAGCACCAGCAGCCAAAGATCTGGCGCGAAGGAGGTCAGCCAGGTTTTCAGCGCATTGACCGAAAAGGCGCCGAGGATCGCGCCAATCAACGTGCCGCGCCCGCCAAAGGCAACCCAGACCACGGCTTCAATCGAATTGCCCGGGCTGAATTCGCCCGGATTGATGATGCCTACAATCGGCACGTAAAGCGCGCCCGCGAGGCCCGCCATCATGGCCGAAAGCACAAACACGAATAGCTTGAAGGCCGTGACATCATAACCCAAAAACCGCACGCGGCTTTCCGCATCCCGAATGGCAATCAGCAGTCGCCCGAATTTGGACTGCACCACATGGGCGGAGATCAACAGCGTGATCGCCAAAGCGCCGAGCGCTGCGAGATAAAGCCCCGCCCGCGCCTGTGGCGTATTAAGCGGCACGCCAAGCAAATCCTTGAAATCCGTAAAACCATTATTGCCGCCAAAGCCCATATCATTGCGGAAGAAGGCCAGCATCAGCGCATAGGTCATGGCCTGGGTGATGATGGAAAAATAAACCCCGGTGATGCGGCTACGAAAGGCAAGCCAGCCCACCAAACCCGCCAGCGCGCCCGGCACCAG
>CAMCZJ010000219.1 GCA_945886995.1 Asaia bogorensis | reverse complement strand
TTTCTGCCTCAAGCCGCCCCATATCCGTGCTTGATGCGCCAAGGCGCTTCATTTGCCGAAGGTACAGCCCGGTGCGGACGATCTGCATAACGAAAACTACGCCATTGGCGTATATTTAGCAAGGGTTTTCTTGCCTTGAGCGCACCGCGCCCCTGAAAAACGACGCCTTGCCCCTCACGCCGCGACGCGCGCCACCAAATCGTAATCCACTTCCGGCGTATAGACCGAAGCTTCCTTCCCCAAGCGGGAGGAGAAAAGCGTGAAATGCTCCACCTCAACCGGTGTGGCGCGGAACAGATTATAGGCCTGCACAAAGGCCATCAGCTTTTCCGGCGTGGCGCGGTCGGTCCGTGCCAGCGTCACATGGGGTGAAAAGCGCTTGCGCTCCGCGGCCAGCCCCACGCGTTGCAACGCGGTTTCCACCTTGGTCTGCAAATGGGTCAGCGCGTCATTGCGCTCCGCACCCACCCAAAGCGATTGGATGCGCCCGGCTTTCTCGAAAGTGCCAACGCCGGCAAGCTGCAAGGTGAAGGGCCGCGCGCGGATTGCCGCCAGCGCGTCATCCACTTCCTGGGCGCGCCAGGGCTCAATTTCGCCAATGAAGCGCAAAGTCAGGTGGTAATTCTCGGGCGGCACCCAGCGGGCGCCGGGAATACCGCCAACCAGGCCCGCGATTTCCGCCCGCAGCGAGGGAGGCAAGGCAAGGGCGACGAAAAGACGCAGCATGGCGGGGGCCCTTCTGTGCAATCCGGCGGTTAGCCTATGGCGCGGTAACCCGAGCCAAAAGCGATTCGACTGAAGGTAGCATGCGACGAACCAACTCCTCCACGCCAGCGACATTTGGATGAATGCCGTCCGGCTGGTTCAGCGAAAGATCCCCCGCCACGCCTTCCAGCAGGAAGGGGTAGAAGACCACGCCGGGCCGCTCGCGGGCCAAGTCACTGAAACTCGCAGCGAATTCCCGCCCGTAATCGGCGCCGAGATTGGGCGGCGCCAGCATCCCGGCGAACATGGTGGGCAGGCGCTTCGCAGCCAAGGCATCCAGGATGGCGGCCAGATTGGCCCGGCTGGCGCGGGGTTCCAGCGCGCGGAGCCCATCATTCCCACCAAGTGCCACAATCACCGCATGGGGATTCTCAGCCAAAGCCCAATCCAGCCTGGCCCGCCCGCCCGCCGTGGTGTCACCCGAAACCCCGGCATCAATCACCCGCACGGCCCGGCCTTTGCCGCGCAGGGCGGCTTCCAGCCTGGCCGGCAGCGCCTGGCCGCGCGCCAGCCCATACCCGGCGGTAATCGAATCGCCCAGCATCATCAGCCGGATTTCCGCCGCCTGAGCCGGAATTGCCCCCAAAGCCAGCAGCGCCAGCGATTGGCGCCAGAGCCATCTGCGACCATATGCGCGGGCAGGATAGGAGATCAGCGATACCATGGATGCCCTTCACGTCACCGAGACGACCAGCGCCGGGGCGACAAAACCCCTGATCGAAGCGCGCGGCCTTGGCTTCAAAGTGAGGGCGGGGGCGGGCGAGATCAACATCCTCCGTGGGCTTGATTTGCGCGTGAATGCTGGGGAGGCTGTGGGCATCGTCGGCCCATCGGGTTCCGGCAAGACCAGCCTGCTCATGCTGCTGGCGGGGTTGGAACGCCCGACATCAGGCACCCTGCTGATTGACGGCGCCGATATCGGCGCAATGGAGGAAGATGCGCTGGCGCGTTTCCGGCGCGAAAGGCTTGGCATTGTCTTTCAGGCCTTTCATTTGATCCCGACCATGACGGCGCTGGAAAACGTCGCTGTGCCCTTGGAATTCGCCGGTGTGCGAGACGCTTTTGACCGCGCGGCGGAAGCCTTGCGCGCCGTGGGGCTTGGCCATCGTTTGGGCCATTACCCGGCGCAGCTTTCAGGGGGTGAGCAGCAGCGCGTGGCGCTAGCGCGCGCCTTTGTCGCAGAACCGCGCCTGCTGCTGGCGGATGAGCCCACCGGCAATTTGGACCGCGCCAAGGGCGAGGAAGTCATGGCGCTGCTGTTTGATTTGCGCGCGCGGCTTGGCACCACGTTGTTGCTGATTACGCATGATCCCGCGCTGGCAGCGCGTTGCCCGCGGCAATTGCGGATCGAGGATGGGCTGATTGTGTCCGACCAAATGGTGGCGGCGTGAGCAATCTGCTGCTTGCGTTCCGGATCGCGCGGCGCGAATTACGCGGCGGGTTGCGCGGTTTGCGCATTGTGCTGGCCTGCCTCGCCCTTGGGGTGGCGGCGATCACCGCCGTTGGCACGCTGCGCGCTGGCGTTGATGCCGGGCTTGCGGCAGATGGCGCGCGCATCCTTGGGGGTGATGTTGAAATCGCTTCCCCCTATCGCCCTTTGGGTGAAGCACCGCGGGCCTGGCTTGCGGCGCGGGGCGCGCGGGTTTCGGAAGTGGTGACGCTGCGCGCCATGGCGGTTGCTGAAACCGGCCAGCGCATGTTGGTGGAAGTGAAGGCGGTGGATGGTGCCTATCCGCTTTACGGCACGCTTGAATTGCAACCGCCTGTCGCGCTTGGCGCGGGTGATATCCTGGTTGATCCTTTCATTGCCGAAAGGCTTGGTGTAGCGCCCGGCGCCGTGCTGCGCATTGGCGAAGCGCGCTTCACGCTCAGCGCCACCATCACGCAGGAACCCGATAAGGTCGCCAGCCCCTCCCTTCTCGGGCCGCGCGCCATGATTGCCTTGGGATCGCTGGACGCAACACGGCTGATCCAGCCGGGCAGTCTGGTGACGTATGAATATCGGCTTGCGCTGCCGCCGGGCGTGGATCGCCAACGCATCATTGCTGATCTGCGAAGGGATTTTCCGGAATCCGGCTGGCGCATCAGAAGCTCCGATGTCGCGGCACCCGGCGTTAATCGCTTTCTGGATCGGGCGGCGTTTTTCCTGACGCTGGCGAGCTTGACGGCGCTACTAGTCGGCGGGATTGGCATTGCGACTGGTGTGTCTGCCTGGTTGGAGCAACGCGCGCGCACCATTGCGACTTTGCGTTGCCTTGGCGCGCCGCCATCGCTGATTTTCACGACCTATCTGATGCAGGTGATGGCGCTGGCGCTGCTTGGCATTGCGCTTGGCTTGGTGATTGGCTTTGGGCTGACCTGGGCGGGGGCGGCGGCACTCGCTTCCATTTTGCCGGTGGCGCCACGCATTCTGCCCTATCCGGTGCCACTCGCGATGGCAGGGCTTTATGGCTTGCTCACGGCGCTCGCCTTCACGCTATGGCCGCTTGGGCGCGCGGGGAGCATTCCGGGCGCGGCCTTGTTTCGCGATGTGGTGGCACCCAGCAGCGGCAGGCCAAGCCTTGGCATTCTGGCGGCGATTCTGGTGGCGGCGGGGGCGCTTTCCGCCTTGGTGATCGGCACGGCGGAGAATCCGCGTTTTGCGGCGATGTTCATCGTGGCGGTGATCGGCACGCTATTGCTATTCCGCCTTGGTGCGGGTGCGCTGATGGCGCTTGCAAGGCGCCTGCCGCATGCGCGCCGCCCGGCGCTGCGCCTGGGGCTCGCCAATCTGCATCGGCCTGGGGCGCCGACACCACTCATGCTGGTTTCACTTGGCGTGGGGCTCACGGTGCTTGCCGCCATTGCGCTGATTGAAGGCAATCTCCGCCGGCAATTGGCCAATGAAATGCCCGCCGCCGCGCCGAATTTCTACTTCATTGATATCCAATCAGATCAGATACAGGCGTTTGAAGCACTCGCCCGCGCGCAAACCGGCGTCACGGAAATCCGCAGCGTGCCGAATTTGCGTGCGCGTATTGTTGCGGTGAATGGTGTGCCGGCGGAACAGGTCAGCGCGACACCTGAAACCGCCTGGGCGTTGCGCGGCGATCGGGGCCTGACCTATTCAGCGATTCCGCCGGAAGGCGCCAAGCTGGTTGCCGGCGCATGGTGGGCGCCGGATTATTCTGGCCCGCCCTTGGTTTCCTTTGACGCGCAACTCGCCAAGGGTTGGGGCGTTGGTGTTGGCGATAGCATCACGGTCAATGTGCTGGGGCGCGACATTACGCTGAAAATCGCGAGCCTACGGGAAATCGCCTGGCGCGGGCTTGGCATCAATTACGTGCTGGTGGCCTCACCCGGTTTGCTCTCGGCGGCGCCGCATACGCATATCGCGACCATGCGCAATGACCTGATGCAGGAAGCAGCGTTGCTTCAATTGCTGACGGATCGCTTTCCGAATGTAACGGGCATTCGGGTGCGCGATGCCTTGGATCAGGTTGTGGGGCTTTTGGAACGCATCGGCCTCGCGCTATCCGCCGTGGCGGGGATTACGCTGGTGGCGGGCTTGCTGGTGCTGGCGGGCGCGGTGGCGGCGGGGCAAAGGCGGCGCATCAGGGATGCCGTTGTGCTGAAGACCATCGGCGCTACGCGCGCGCAAATCCGTGCGAGCTTCCTGGTGGAGTTTGGGCTGCTGGGCCTGACGGCGGGTTTGCTTGCGGCGGCTGCCGGCACGGCGGCGGCCTGGGGTGTGGTGCGTTTTGTCATGCGCGCGGATTGGGTGTTTCTGCCGGGCACTTTGACGATCACGGTGCTCGCCTGCATGGCGATCACCCTTGCATTTGGTTATGCCGGTACGGCCTTCGCGCTACGCGCCAAGGCGGCACCCTTGCTCCGCAATGAATAGGAACCCCGCCATGGCCGAGGATGACAAACTCTCCACGCTCGATGCCACGCTGCTCCGCCGCGCTTTTACGCTGGCCGGAGAAGCGCGCGCACGCGGTGATCGCCCATTCGCTGCGGTGATCGCGGATGAAACGGGAAAAGTGCTGGCCGAGGCCGGGTCCACCCAGGGCAAGGGCGGCGGCGGGACGCTGGCGCATTCCGAAATGAATGCGCTGCATGCCGTGCTGCGGGCCGGCCTGCCGCGCGATGTGCTGCGCGCCGCCACGATTTATTCCTCGGGCGAGCCCTGTGCGATGTGTTCAGCCGCGATTTTCTACACCGGCATTGGGCGTGCGGTTTATGGGCTTTCCGCCGGCGCCATCCTGCATTTGCGCAATGCGCAGCCCCACACGGCGGGCTTATCCCTTTCCTGCCGGGCGGTTCTGGACAGTGCTGCTGAACGCGTGGATGTGATCGGCCCCTGCCTGGAAGCAGAAGGCGCCCTGCCGCATCATGGCTATTGGCAGGAAGGCGCGGCTTGAGGGCGCGGCA
>CAMCZJ010000218.1 GCA_945886995.1 Asaia bogorensis | reverse complement strand
AATTGCGCCACGGCGCGGAAAGTGCCGGCAGCGATTTGCGCCGCCACCAGCGCGGCGGAGCCGATCATCATATCCACCGTGCCCGCCATGGTGTCATTCACCGCAAGCCCGCCACTGCGATAGGGAATATGCGTAAGCCGCGTGCCGCTACGCGCCTGGAATTGGATCATGGCTAAATGCCCGATGGTGCCATTGCCGGTGGACCCGAAGGAAACCGCATCTGGCCGCGCCTTGGCCGCCGCCACAACATCCGCAAGTGACCGAAACGGCTTATCCGCACGGCAGGCAATCACATAAGGCGCGCCGCCAATCAGCATCACCGGGTCAAGATCACGCGTCAGGTTGAAGGGCAGGCTTGGCAGCAGCGCCGGCATGGTGGCGTGGCTGTCAAAGGTCAGCAGCCAGGTCTGCCCATCAGGCCGCGCCTTGGCCACGGCATCCGTCCCGATGGACCCCGCCGCACCTGGGCGGTTTTCTATGATAATCGGCACGCCAAGCCTTTGCATCAGCCCGGGCGAAACCAACCGCGCCACCGCATCCGTGGACCCGCCCGGCCCAAAAGGCACCACAATGCGAATGGAATTGCCCTGGGCCTGTGCCGGCAGAATGCTGGTGGCTGCAAAACCACCAAGAACCATGCGACGCGAAATCTTCATGACGCCTACTCCCCTATCGTTACGCCAATCCACCACCGGCATATGGTAAAGGAATAGATTGATCAAACCTAGAGCGTGTTGCGTTCACATGGGTTCACGCAACCCGCTCTACATCGTTGTTTTTCGAGCATCTTCACACGTTCAGATGATTCCATCTGAACGTGATCTGCTCTAATCCGCGATCCATCCGGGGGAGGGCAGGGCGCGATAGGCTTCCCGCAAACTATCCGACCAGCGCTGGCTGACTTGCCGGAAATACGCATCATCTTCCGTAATGCGTCGGCTGAGCGTCACCTTCTGCCCGCCTTCGTGATAGACCATCAGATCAATCGGCAGCCCGACCGAAAGATTGGATCGCAGCGTACTATCCATGCTGATCAGTACGAGCTTCACGCCATCAGCCAGGGATGTGTTGTGCTTCACCACACGGTCCAGAATCGGCTTGCCGTATTTATGTTCACCGACTTGCAGGAAGGGCGTATCCACCGTCGCTTCAATGAAATTGCCTGCGGCATAGATCAGGAAAAGCCGCATCGGCCCGCCGGCAATCTGCCCACCCAACAGAAAGGAAGCCTCAAAAGCCACACCCTGCGCCTTCATCGCCGGGCCATCATTTTCAAACACATCGCGCACCGCAGCCCCCACCAGCTGCGCAGCGCGGAACATGCTGGGCACATCACGGAGAGTATGGACCTCCTCCCCCAGCGCGAAACCCTCCTGCAGCCGATTCCATACTGCCTGCGTGATCGCAAGATTCCCGGCAGTCAGCAGCGCCAGCATGCGTTCGCCCGGCTGTTCCACGACATGCATCTTGGAAAAGCTGGATATGTGATCCAGCCCCGCATTGGTGCGCGTATCGGAAAGCAGAACAAGGCCATCCTTCAGAAACAGGCCGACGCAATAGGTCATGGCAAGCGCTCCGCGCCCTTCAGTTATGCAGGTAAAACTCGGCGATCTGGCCGCCAAGATCAATATTGCGGGACATCATCTCGTTCAGAAAAGCTTCAAGCCCCTGGGCGAATATATCCTCAACACGGCCAAAGCGCAGCCTGGCATGCATTTCACCAGCACGCCGATGGCATTCCCCGCGCCGCCCGCCATGGGCGGTGGCGATTTCATCCAGCACGGCTTCAATGCGCCCGTGGCAGGCAATCATGGAACGCGGCAATTCCGCGCGCAGGATAAGCAATTCCAGAATCCGCTGGGGTTCAATCCGCCCGTGATAGACCCATTGATAGGCGCGCAAAGCCGTGAAGCTGCGCAAAATGGCCTGCCAATTCAGGTAATCCTCAGCCGTGCCGGGGGCTGTAATGCCCAGTGCGGTGGCATGGGCATGCAGCACGCGCGCCGTATTGTCGGCGCGCTCCAACATGGTGCCAAGCCGGACAAAGCGCCAGGCTTCATCACGCAGCATGGTGTCATCATAGGCGCCATTGAACAGAATGGTCTGGCGCTTCACCCAATCCAGAAAACCCGGCAGATCATCCGTATTCGGCATGGCATTTTCCATGCGCCGCATCTGCCCCCAAGTATCATTCACCGCTTCCCACATATACACCGTGAGTGCCGTGCGTACTTGGCGCGCATTCTGCCGCGAAGCTTCAATGCATGACTGGATGGAAGAAGGATTAGCGCGATCCATCACCAGATGCTGGATGATCTGCGCCGCATCGGGTGCGGCACCAAAACCCTGCAATAGCCCGATATCGCCGCTGGTCAGCAGCAAAGGGCGCCAAGTTTGCCCCTGCGCTGGACGCCCACCGCCCATGCCGGCTTCGCGCAACGCCACTTGCAAAGCGCGCGCCGTATTACCGGCGCGTTCCATATAACGCCCAAGCCAATAGAGGCTATCTGCCGTGCGGCTCAGCATGGTGCATCCGGGGCCAAAACCCAGGTATCCTTGGTGCCACCGCCTTGGGATGAATTCACCACCAACGAGCCTTCCCGCAAGGCAACACGCGTAAGGCCCCCTGGCACAATGCGGGTCTCCGTCCCTGAAAGCACGAAGGGCCGCAAATCCACATGGCGCGGCGCGGTGCCGCTGCCGGTGAAAGTTGGCACGGTGGAAAGCGCCAATGTTGGCTGCGCGATGTAATCCGATGGATTGGCGCGGATGCGCGCGGCGAATTCAGCGCGCTGTTCGGCGGTGCTATGCGGCCCGACAAGCATGCCGTAACCGCCCGAACCCTTGGTCAGTTTCAACACCAATTCATGCAAATGTGCCAGCACATAGGCGCAGTCATCCGGCCTTTCGCACAAATATGTCGGCACATTCGCCAGAATCGGTTCTTCGCCCAGATAGAACCGCACCATTTCCGGCACGTAAGGATAAACCGCCTTGTCATCGGCAATGCCGCCGCCCGGCGCATTGGCCAGGGTCACATTACCGGCGCGATAGGCCTCCATCAGCCCGCGCACACCCAGCATGGAATCAGCGCGAAACACGGCAGGGTCCAGATAATCATCATCAATGCGGCGATAAATCACATCCACGCGCTGTGGGCCCGCAGTGGTACGCATATAGACCACGCGATCTTCCACGAATAAATCCTGCCCTTCCACCACTTCCACACCCATTTCATCGGCCAGGAAGCAATGTTCGTAATAGGCGCTATTGAAGGCACCGGGGGTCAGCAGCACCACCCGCGGCAGGCCACGGCAAGCAGCCGGCGCCACTGACATCAGTGTTTCCAGCAAATCGCTCGGGTAATGGCTGACGGGGGCAATGCGATGCGCCGCGCAAAGCCCCGGGAATAGCCGCAGCATGGCTTCGCGGCCTTCCAGCATATAGGAAACGCCCGATGGCGTGCGGCAATTATCTTCCAGCACATGAAAATGCGCCGCATCCGTGCGCACCACATCAATGCCCGCAATATGCACGTAAATCCCACCAGGCGGCTTAATGCCGCGCATTTCCGGCCGATAGGCCTCATTCTGCAAAATCAGCGCTTCCGGAATGCGCCCGGCTTTCAGGATTTCCCCTGGCCCATAAACATCTGCCAGAAACATATTGAGTGCGCGCACCCGCTGCGTGAGGCCGCGCGACAAATGCTCCCATTCTTGCCAGGCCAGGATGCGCGGGATGATATCAAAGGGGATCAGCCGTTCCGGATCGCCGCCTTCGCCATAAACGGCGAAGGTCACGCCGATGCGGCGGAACAAAAGCTCGGCTTCCTGGCGCTTGCGTTCCAATTGCGCGACGGGCGTCGCTGCCAGCCAGCGCGCAATTTCGGCATAGGCCGCGCGCGCCGCTGCGGGTTCCCCCATTTCGTCAAAGGCCTTGATGGGTTCCGCCATCGCTGGACCGACCTCCTGTTTCTCAGAAGATCGGGTCAAAGGGGCACCGAGGCAAGCGGGGGATGCCCGAAAAATGGGCCAGACGGCGCATTATTGCCCGCCCGTCACTCACTCAGCCCAATTCTTTGGCAAGCACTCCCTTCACATGGCAGGGCAGCGCTTGTGCCAATCCGTCACGCGCTGATAGGCATCGGCCACTGCCAGCACCCGCGCTTCGGCAAAGGGGCGCGCGGCCAATTGCAGGCCAATCGGCAGGCCGCGATCATCAAAGCCGCAGGGTACGCTGATGGTCGGCAGGCCCAAATAATTGAAGGGCCGCGTATTGGCCGAAACCGCCATGAAGCGCGACCAATTCGCGGGATCGGCATCAATATCCGTCTCGGCCAATGTCGGCACGCGGGTGCGGAGCGCCGGGGTCGCGACTATGTGATGCCCTGTCATGGCCTCGGCGCAGAATTGCCGCAGCAGCGGGCCACGGCGCGACAGCGCTTCAATGTAAAGATGCGCCGGGATCGGGAAGCCACCATAAAGCCGGGACGACAGATGAATGGAATAATCGCCGGCCCTTTCGCGCATCCATGCGGCATGAATCGCTGCCGCTTCTGAGCGGCTGACCAGCGCAGTATAGGCCGCGATGGCGCGGAGCGACGGGCAGGAAAGGCGCGTGATTGTCGCCCCGCGATCCCGCATGGCATCGAGTGCGGCATCGAAGGCTTTCACCACCACATCATCGGCGCCATCGAAGAAATATTCCTGCGGGACGGCCACGGAAATGCCGCGCAAATCACCGGTCAAAGCGGCCTCATAATCCGGCACGGCTTCGCGCGCGCTGGTGGCATCGCGCGGATCATGGCCGGAAATCACCCGCATGAAGCGCGCCGCATCGCGCGCCGTTTGCACCAAAGGCCCGACATTATCAGCGGAAAACGAAAGCGGCATAACGCCGGCACGCGATACGCGGGTTTGCGTGCCTTTGATGCCCGTCACGCCGCAAATCGTCGCCGGCAGCCGGATGGAACCACCCGTATCAGACCCAAGAGCGCCATAGAAAAACCGCGCCGCAACCCCGGCGCCGGAGCCCGAGGATGATCCACCCGTGCAATAGCCATGCTGCCAAGGATTATGGCAATGGCCGAAATGCGCGTTATGCCCGGTCGGGTTCTGGGCAAATTCCGCCATGTTCAGCGTGCCCATATCAATCGCGCCGGCAGCATCCAGCCTTTCCAGTACAGTGGCTGT
>CAMCZJ010000217.1 GCA_945886995.1 Asaia bogorensis | reverse complement strand
GTGCTTGTGGATCTCTCCGCACCTCGTGTTTTTCTGCTCGCTCGGCAAAACGAATCCCTGACCGTGAGCGCTGAGTATTATGCGAGTGTCGGGCTGGAACGCGGCGCCAAAACACGCGAAGGCGATTTGCGCACACCGGTCGGTGCCTTTCGGATTGAGGCGGAACTGAGTGGCCGCGCGCTGCGCCCCTATCATGGTCCTTTGGCCTTAGTGCTTGATTATCCCAATGCAGCCGACCGTAGCGCCGGGCGTACTGGCAGCCATATCTGGATTCATGGCGTTCCGCCGGGTGTTGCTGCGCGCCCACCTTTTTCGACCGAAGGATGTGTGGCCCTGGCGAACGGTGATCTTCTATCGCTACGCCGAGCTCTGCGGCCAGAGCGTACCAAAGTGGTTATTGTGGAACGGACCGAATGGGTTTCGGAAGACGTTTGGCACGCAGCAAGGAAGGAAGCGGTTACCGCAGCCCCACGCAGCACACTGGTATCACTTGGGCCAATGACACCCATCATGGGTATGCGGCGCAACGGACAGATCAACTTGGCGGTAGCGCCGCCCATCGTGCTAGGGACTCTTCTCAGCGTTAACGCACCTTCCCACGGGCCTGAAGCGTCACCGATGATCGCCGCATCTGGGATCACCAACGGTCGCGACGCCGCAAGACCCATCAGGATGGAGCCCAGGGCCAGTGCCCAAACCTCGACCGCGCCACCGGCCCAACAGCGCTTGGAAGCGGCCCCCCGCAGCGTTGCCGCAAACAATCCAGCCACGATAAGGCGGGAGCCGCGTGGTGAGGCAATCGGAACCATCGCGCGGGGTGAGACGCTAGATGTGCTGATGGAAATGCCTGGTGGTTGGCTTTTGGTGCAGGCCAACGGAAAAAGAGGCTTTGTTCATTCCATGAATTTAAGCGGATCCTGAAAAGCTGCTTGGGCGGATCCCGCAGAGCATATGCGCTGCCTTATGTCTAGAATGCACTTCATCCTTGCTTCAGGGACCTAGCTGAGCGAAGCGGGAGGTGCTCGGCAGATATCCCCTGCCCTTGGCGCATTCCAAAAAGAAGTCCTTGGTGTTTGCTGCATCCTGATGCTGCCGATAGCGCGCTGAAAGGCGCCGGCGGGGCTCACGAGGGTCGGGGATTGGCTAAGCCGGCTATGAGGCCCTGGACCAGCGGCGCATCTCCCGCGCAGGCCGAGAAGAGCGAGGCTGTCCTTCAGGATTCGGAGAGGGTGGGATTCGAACCCACGGTACAGTTGCCCGTACTTCGGTTTTCGAGACCGACCCGTTCGACCACTCCGGCACCTCTCCAGCGTGTAGGGGAAGCGGGACTCCCCTCGAACGAAGACGCTCCTATAAATGCCCCCGCTCCCGGGCGCAATCTCCACCGTTGACGCTAGGCGCACGTCCGTCTATATGCGCGCCTCTTCCGGCCCGGCGTTCCGCGCCCGGGGCGGGCGGTTTTTGCCTTTGGCAAAAGCCGGCCAGACACGCTTTTGAAAGAGTTTCGGGGCATCCCCATGACCTATGCAGTAATCCGCACCGGCGGGAAACAATATCGCGTCACGCCAGACGCCGTGCTTACCGTTGAACGGCTTGATGCCGAACCGGGCGCCACGGTGACGCTGCATGATGTGCTGGCCATCGCGACCGAAGCGGGGCTTTCCATTGGCGCGCCGACCGTGCCTGGCGCCAGCGTGACGGCGACCGTGGTGGAACAGAACCGCGGCGACCGTATTTTGATCTTCAAGAAGCGTCGCCGGCAGAATAGCCGCCGCAAGAATGGCCATCGCCAGCACCAGACCGTGCTGCGCATCGCCTCCATCAACGCAGCCTGATCGGAAGGGAACCAAGCCATGGCACATAAGAAAGCAGGCGGTTCTTCGCGCAATGGTCGCGATTCCGCGGGTAAGCGCCTCGGCGTGAAGCTGTTCGGCGGGCAGACCGTGAATGCGGGGTCCATCATCGTGACCCAGCGCGGCACGAAGATGATCCCGGGCACCAATGTATATGCCGGCCGCCAGCACAGCCTGCATGCCGCAGTTGATGGCCGCGTGGTGTTTGAACGCAAGGGCGAAGACCGCGTGCATGTGAACGTGCAGCCGTTGCCGCAGGCGGCGGAATAACCCTAGCTTCCAGAGCTTTCCTGAAAGCGAGGGTCCCTTGGGGCCCTCGTTTTGTTTTTGGGGACATGATGCCCCGCGGATTGACCCATGAAATTCCTTGATGAGGCAAAAATCTGGGTAAAGGCCGGCGATGGCGGTGATGGCGTCATTGCCTTCCGGCGCGAGAAATTCATTGAATTCGGCGGCCCTGATGGCGGCAATGGCGGCAAGGGTGGCGATGTGATCGCCGAAGCCGTGGCCGGGCTGAATACGCTGATTGATTTCCGCTACGCGCAGCACTTCAAGGCGCGCAAGGGCGGCAATGGCGCCGGGTCTGACCGTACCGGCGCGGCCAGCGACGAAGTGGTGCTGAAATTGCCGGTGGGCACGCAGATTTTCGCCGATGACCGCGAAACCATGATCGCGGACCTCGATAAGCTCGGCAAACGCGTGGTGCTGGCGCGCGGCGGCGATGGCGGCTTTGGCAATGCGAATTACAAAACCTCGACCAATCGCGCGCCGCGCCGCGCCGATAAGGGCTGGCCGGGGGAAGAACGCTGGCTGTGGCTGCGCCTGAAGCTGATTGCCGATGCCGGGCTGGTTGGCCTGCCCAATGCCGGCAAATCCACCTTCCTGGCTGCGGTTTCCGCTGCGCGCCCCAAGATTGCCGATTACCCCTTCACCACGCTGCACCCGCAGCTTGGCGTGGTACGCCTGAACGCGACCGAGGAATTTGTGCTGGCCGATTTGCCCGGCCTGATAGAAGGCGCGGCGGAAGGGGCAGGACTTGGCACGCGCTTTCTGGGCCATGTGGAACGCTGCAAGGTGCTGCTGCATTTGGTGGATGGCTCTGCCGCCGATCCTGCGCGGGCCTATCGCACCATTCGCCATGAATTGACCGAATATGGCCATCGGCTGGAAGATCGCCCGGAATTGGTGGCACTCAACAAGGCTGATGCCATGACGCCACAAGCCCGCACGGCACGCGTCAAGGCGCTGTCCCGCGCGGCGGGCAAGCCCGTGATGCTGATCAGTGGCGCGAGTGGTGAGGGCGTGCCCGAATTGCTCCGCGCGCTTGCTGACATGATTGCGGCGGCGCGCTGACAGGCTGGGCTTTCGCGTGGTAAGCGCCATTCCATGATCAACCCGGCTCAGCCCTGCTTCAAGGATGCCAAGCGCATTGTGGTGAAGATCGGCTCTGCGTTGGTGGTGGATAACGCCACCGCCGCGCCGCGTGCCGCCTGGCTTGCCTCGGTCGCTGCGGATATCGCGGCACTGCGGGCGCGCGGTGCGGAAGTGGTGGTGGTGTCTTCAGGTGCCATTGCACTGGCGCGGAAGGCGCTTGGCCTGACACGGCGGCGGCTTCGGTTGGAAGAAAAACAGGCGGCGGCGGCGGTGGGGCAAATTCGGCTCGCTGGCGCCTGGCAGGAAGCACTCGCCGCGCATGGGTTGAATGCGGCGCAATTGCTGCTGACGCTGGAAGATTCGGAAGATCGCCGGCGCTATCTGAATGCGCGCGCCACGCTTGCCACGCTGCTGAACCTGGGTTGCGTGCCGGTGATCAATGAAAATGACACGGTGGCGACAGCGGAAATCCGCTTCGGCGATAATGATCGGCTGGCGGCGCGTGTGGCCGAGATGATCCAGGCCGATGCGCTGCTGCTGCTGTCCGACATTGATGGTCTTTACACGGCTGATCCACGCAAGGACCCGAATGCACAGCATTTGCCGGTGGTGGAACGCTTGACGGAGGAGATCATGGCGATGGGTGGTGAACCGCCGCCCGGCTATTCCTCGGGCGGGATGCGGACAAAGCTGATTGCGGCGCGGATCGCAACGGGCGCCGGCACGGCCATGGCGATTGCGCTTGGCCAGCGTGACCATCCGCTGCGTGCTTTGGAGGAAGGGGCGCGCTGCACCTGGTTTCTGCCGCTGCCGGAAGGCCGTAGCGCGCGTAAGCGCTGGATCGCGGGCAGCCTTGCGCCGCTTGGTGTGCTGGTGGTGGATGCAGGCGCGGCGCGTGCGCTCAAGCGCGGTTCTTCGCTGCTGCCCGCCGGTGTGCGCGCTGTTGAAGGCGAGTTTTCGCGCGGTGATCCCGTGAGCGTGCGCGATGCTGAGGGCGTTGAAGTCGCGCGCGGGCTTAGCGCTTATGATGCCGAAGCGGCGCGGCTGATTGCTGGGCATCGCAGCGAAGCGCTGGAAGAAATCCTCGGCTGGCGCGGGCGGGATGAGATCATCCACCGCGACGATATGGTGCTGCTGTAACAGACGCCTCGGGCGCTATACGCCCTGACTTCTTCATGGCAGCCTTATCCCCATGCGCGGCGTGTTCCGTGCGAATAAAGGGTCAGGAACGGCATGAAGGAAATACGCCTTCTCTCCACCAGTGCGATTCTGGGTTACGGCTTTCCGGAAGCGAGCCTTCAGGCCGGCATGGCGCGCGTGCCGCATGTGATTGGCGTTGATGGCGGCAGTGTTGACCCTGGCCCCTATTACCTTGGCGCTGGCGTGCCGTTTTGTTCTGTCATGGCGATCCGGCGTGATTTGCGCCTGATGCTGCGTGCCGCGATTGCAGCGCGCATTCCGCTGATGATTGGCACCTCGGGTGGTGCAGGTGGCGCGCCGCATTTGGAACTCACTGCGCGGCTGGTACGCGAAATTGCTGGCGAAGAAGGTTTGCATTTCCGCCTGGCGCTGATTGAAGCCGAACCGCCGCGCGCGGAATTGCAGCGCCGCCTGGCGGCAGGGCGAATCCGCCCGCTTGGCAAACAGCCACCTTTGACAGCCGAGGCTTTGGACCGCGCGAGCCGCGTGGTGGGCATGATGGGGCCTGAGCCCTTCATGGAGGCTTTGGATAATGGCGCGCAGGTGATCCTTGCTGGCCGCGCGAGTGATCCCGCGCCCTGGGCCGCCGCGGCCATTCGCGCGCAATTGCCGCCCGCCCCTGCCTGGTATGCCGGCAAGATGCTGGAATGTGGTGCGACCCCTTCCATCCCCAAGGGCCATGATTGCCTGCTGGTGACCGTGCGCGAAGATGGCGTTGAATGCGAACCGATGAACCCGATCCGGCGCTGCACGCCGCTTTCGATTGCCAATCA
>CAMCZJ010000216.1 GCA_945886995.1 Asaia bogorensis | reverse complement strand
CGGCCTTCAAGGAAGCCTTTAAGCAGGCGGGTGTGACGCAGTTTGGCTCAGGCTGGGCCTGGCTGATCATTGGCGCCGACGGCAAGCTGAAGGTGACCAAGACGCCGAATGGCGCCAACCCGATTTCCACTGGCGAAGGCAAGCCCATTCTGGGTGTGGATGTGTGGGAACACGCCTATTACCTGGATTTCCGCAATGTGCGCCCGAATTACCTGGATAACTTCCTGAACAAGCTGGTGAATTGGGAAGTCGTTGCCGATCTGATGGGCAAGGGCGGGCTCGCTTCGGGCCAGTCGGCCTAATCAGCCGCTAAGGCATTAAAAAAGGCGCTGGGGAGTGATCCTCAGCGCCTTTTTTGTTGCCTGTTGCAGGCTCAGCTTTTCGCCTCATCATTCGCGGCTTCGGGGCGAAGCACGCTGCCGATGGTGCCGCGCCCCACGGTCACTTTCACATTGGGGGCGATTTCGGCCTCAATCTCGTCAGACCCATCCTTGACCTTGGTGATGGTGGCAACAATGCCGCCCGCGGTCACCACGCGATCCCCGCGCTTCAATTGGCCGAGCATTTCGCGATGATCCTTCATCTTCTTCTGCTGCGGGCGAATCAGCAGGAAATAGAAGACGACGAAAATCAACACCAACGGCAGCAATTGCATGACAACCGCCGCCGTGCCGCCCGCATCCTGGGCATAAGCGGGCGTGATGCCAAAAATTCTTTCCATGGTCCGGCATTCCTTATTTGCGATGATGGGGCGGAAACTAGCGCCCGCCCCCTTTCCGTCAATAGCGTCCCGGCCTATTCCGCGCGGCCATGGAACATTCTTCGCTTCTCCCCGCCCTGACCCGCATTGCCGAGGCGCTTGAACGCCTTGCCCCGCCGCCGGCGGCGGCCCCTGATCTGACCGGGGCGGATGCCTTCATCTGGCACCCGGAACCCGTGGCGCGGCTTTCGCCGGTGCCCAAGGTGGCGGCAGTGCCGCTGGGCCTGCTGCAAGGGGTGGATCGGCAGAAAGAAATTCTGATGGAAAACACCTTGCGCTTCGCGCGCGGCTTCAGCGCCAATAACGCCATGCTTTGGGGCGCGCGCGGCACTGGCAAGTCTTCCCTGGTGAAGGCCGCGCATACCGCTGCCAATACGGAAGTGCCCGGCAGCCTTGCCTTGATTGAAATCCATCGCGAAGACATCAAAACCCTGCCGGAGTTGCTGCGCTTCCTGCGCGCCGGCGCACGCCGCTGCCTGGTATTCTGCGATGATCTTTCCTTTGAACGGGAAGATGCTGATTACAAGGCGCTGAAATCAGTGCTGGATGGCGGCATTGAAGGCCGGCCCACCAATGTTTTGTTCTATGCCACGTCCAACCGCCGGCATTTGATGTCACGCGACATGATCGAAAATGAACGCAGCGCCGCGATCCATGGATCTGAAGCGATTGAGGAAAAGGTCTCGCTGTCAGACCGTTTCGGGCTGTGGATCGGCTTCCATAATGCCAATCAAGATACCTTCTTCGCCATGATCGAAGGCTATGCCAAGCATTTCGGCCTGTATGTGCCGGTTGAAGATTTGCATGCGCAGGCGGTGGAATGGTCCGTCACGCGCGGTTCGCGTTCTGGCCGTGTCGCTTGGCAATTCATCCAGGATTTGGCCGGGCGGATGGGCGTGCGGATAGACGGCTAGAACACACAGAACCTTCAGCGTGGCCTGCCGGGGAGAGGCGGCGTGCTGCCCAGCATGGCGACCACTTCCTGCGGCGACATGAAGCGCGGAAATTCGCCCTGCACCAATTGGTCCAGGCTTGGCGCCGGCAGGCCGAGCCTTGAGGCGTAAATCCAGGAATAGGCCAGCACGCGCTGCACATGGGCACGTGTTTCATCGAAGGGAATCGCTTCAATGAACAGCAGCGCATCGTCACGATGGCGCACGGCGGGCAGCCATTTGGCCAGATTGCCCGGCCCAGCATTATAGGCGGCGAGCAGGCGGATCAGATCACCGCCTACAGCCTCACTCCGCGCGAGATAATGCAAGTAGCGTTGGCCCAGTTCCAATGACAGGCCAGGATTATGCAGCCGCTGCACCCCATCACCGGTGAAGGATGGATCATTGGCAAGGTAAGCGGCGGTGGCGGGCATCACCTGCAAAATGCCGCGTGCACCAGCGCGTGAAACCGCAGCCGGATCAAAATTCGATTCCTGGCGCGCCAGCGCATAAATCAGGGCGGGTTCAACGCGAAAACCCTGGGCCGGGTTCAGGCGCGGCAAGGGGAAGCGCGCCAAGTCACGGGGGCGGCCATCCGCAATTTGCGCCAATTCCGCCAATTGTGCCGAAAGATGCGTGAGACCGGCCTGGGAAGCGAGTGCCAACATGGCCCGCAGCAGGGGCAAATTACCGCGCGCCAGCGGCCACAAGGCGCGAAGCTCGGCTTCTGCCCGCGCCGTCTGGCCGATTTGCAGCAGGGCGAGCGCCCGCCAGCCGCCGGCGGTTTCCATCAGCGCCGCCATGCCTTCTTCCCCGCCCGCTTCGGCGTGCCAGGCAAAGCCCGGCGTCAGGCCAAGGGCGCGGCGGGCCATCAGCCCGTAAAAGGTGCGCGGTTCCTGCGCTGCCTGCAAAAGCCAGGGTACGTGCATTCCAGGGTGGCGGGCACGAATCGCCGCGCGGCTGGCCCAATAGGCAGCAGCGGCGCGATTGGCCGCCGATGCACCTGGGGCCCGCGCCGCGACTTCAAGATAGGGCAAAGCGACATCGAAATGGCCAAGACCCCAGGCGGCAAGCCCAGCAGCAAAAGCGGCTCGGCCACTCGGCTCCGCCCGGCTGCGCGTTGCTTCCGCCGCCAAGTCAAAGGCGCGGTCATCTTCCCCGCGGCGAAACAGGATCAGGGCAAAATCGGCCTTGAGCGCGGCGGCATAGGGCGGCGTCATGCCGCGCGTGGCTTCCATCTGGCGCAAAGCGGTTTCCAGATTACCATCCCGCACCAGATCCCGCAGCGCGCGGTCCAGGGTGGGGTTGCGCTGGAAGCCCTGTTCCGGAGCTTCGCGTTCTTCCGGGATGATACCGGCATCCTCGGCCAGGCTTTCCTGCACGGGTGCATTCGGCAGGCTGGCCCCGCGCGGCGCCGTGCGCCGCAGCAAGGCATGAATGGCCGGCGCATCCGGATGGTCAGCAAACCGTGCCAGCCAATCCCGCAATGCTTCCTGATCCGGCTTTGGGGCTGCCGGGTTGAGCCAGCGATCCGCGAACACATGGCCTTCAAGCCTGCGATCTGCCAGCAGCGCGGCTTCCTGTTCCGCCGCAGCCCAATCCTTGGCGGCCTGCAACGCGAAAACACCCTGAAGCCGCGCGGCATCGGCGGATGCGAGCGGTTGGGTTGCACTGGCTGGGCCACGCAGTAATGGCGCGGGCAAGGCTGCGGTCTGGACGGCCCCCTGCGCCGCGGCTGGAAGCGGGCTTCCACACCACAAATGCAGCAGAACCACGGCCCAAAAAGGCCAGGTTCGGAATGGGGCCATGGGGAGGGTCGCGCACATGGCGGAACCTTGTTAGACGCGTATTGGTTAAGAATTCAACCTATGGGCGACCGTTTGGTGGGGATTCCTCAATCACCATGCTGTGTCGCGCGGGGCAGAGCGGCCCCCTTGCCCCCGTGACAGAGGGCGGGCGGAAGGCTAAATCTGTTTCAGTAACAAGGAGACGACAATGACAATCAAGACTGGCGATAACATTCCCGCGCTGAAAATCATGCAAGGCAGTCCGGATGGGCCGAAGGAGCTTGATACGGCGGAATTCTTCAAGGGCCGCACCGTGGTGCTGTTCGGTGTGCCGGGCGCCTTCACCCCCACCTGTTCCGCCAAGCACCTGCCGGGTTTTGTGGAACATGCTGCGGCGCTGAAGGCCAAGGGCGTTGATGCCATTGGCTGCATGGCGGTGAATGACGCCTTCGTGATGGGCGCCTGGGGCAAGGATCAGGGCATTACTGATCAGGTGACCATGATTGCCGATGGCTCGGCCGCCTTTACCAAGGCGATGGGCCTGGAGTTCGACCTGACGGCGCGTGGCCTTGGCGTCCGCTGCCAGCGCTTCGTCCTCGTGGCGCGGGATGGCAAGGTGACCCATGTGGCCGTTGAGGCCCCGGGCGCCTTTGAAGTGAGCAAGGCTGAGGCGGTTCTCGCCGCGCTTTGATATGAACGCCCGGCGCGCCCTTCCGTGGGGTGCGCCGGCTGAACCAAGGATTGCCGCCCCATGAGCATCACCCTCTGGACCTGGAATACGCCCAATGGGCGAAAGATCAGCGCAGCACTTGAGGAAATGGGGCTGGCTTACACCGTCAAGCCCGTGAACATCAGCAAGGGTGAGCAGTTCAACCCTGAATTCCTGGCCTTCAGCCCGAATAACCGCATCCCCGCCATCCAGGACCCGGATGGGCCTGATGGCAAGCCGATCACGGTTTTCGAAAGCGGGGCCATTCTGCTGTATCTGGCAGAAAAGACCGGGCGCTTTCTGCCGCGCGATTTGCGCGCCCGGGTGCCGGTATATGAATGGCTGATGTGGCAAATGGGCGGCTTTGGCCCCATGCCGGGCCAGGTGCATCACTTCCTGATGCAGCCCGAAGGCCCGGCGCGGGATTATGGCTTCAAGCGCTATCATGATGAAACCAAGCGGCTTTACGGTGTGCTGGACCGCCGCCTTGAAGGGCGTGACTTCGTGGCCACCAGCGGAGAGCCCTCGATTGCCGATTTTGCGATTCTGGGCTGGGCGTGGCGGCATGAACGCCACCAGGTGGACCTGGCCGGGCTCCCCAATGTGAAACGTTGGTATGAGGCGATGATGGCGCGACCTGCGACGAAACGCGGATTTGAGGTTTCGCTGGGCTGAAGCACCGTTTCGGGTTTGACGCTGCCCCGCCGCAGCATTAGAAGCGGGGTGTTGCAACGCCGTGTGACTTTCCACTCCTGCGGAGGGGTGGCCGAGTGGCCGAAGGCGGCGGTTTGCTAAACCGTTATAGGATTAATAGTCCTATCGTGGGTTCGAATCCCATCCCCTCCGCCAACTTCCTTTTGCAAACTCGTAAAGCCCCACCAACAGCGGCGGAATTCTTTGTGTATTCAAAGGGGTTTGGCCAGACCAAGCGAACCTCAGAGACTGGCAAGGCGGCGATTTTCGGTCTCTGAAGGGCTTTTGTCTCTTTCTGAGCGAACCTCGCCAGATTAGGTTCGGTCAAAGAAAACAC
>CAMCZJ010000215.1 GCA_945886995.1 Asaia bogorensis | reverse complement strand
GCACCCGACCAGCGCCTGCATGGCGATGCCGCGCTGCTGCGCCAGATGCTGGCCAATCTGATTGACAATGCCCTGACCCATGGCGGGCAAGCTGTGCGCGTGGCGCTGCGCGCTGGCCCGGTGCTGGAAGTGGCCGATGATGGACCAGGCGTGCCGCCAGAAGAACGCGCGCGCGTGCTGCGCCGCTTTTATCGGCTGGACCGCAGCCGAGGCACGCCGGGCAGCGGGCTTGGCCTGGCTTTGGTGGCGGCGGTAGCGAAGCTGCATGGCGCGGCGCCGGTATTGTCAGACGCGGCGCCAGGGCTTTGCGTGACGGTGGATCTTTCCGGCGCAAAGGCCGAAAGCTGACAGGCCCAATCCTGAAAATCATTTCAGCTTCGCGTTCGGGACTTTACAGCAGGTTTTCTCCATTTTCGCAGTCAAGGCGAAAGCGAATCAGCGCCCCGGCCCTTTTGATGGAGAAAACAACTCATGGCTACTTCCAGCCCCGCCCGCCGTACTGCGCGCTATGCGCTGCTCGGCCTTTTGCTTGGTTCAACCGCGCTTACCGGCCTTGCCGTGCATGCGCAGAATGCCCCGGCGCCTGTTGCCCCGGCGATCACCCTTGACCGCGCCGCACCGGCCGCCGGCTTTGCCGAGTTGGTGAAGGCCGTGCGTCCCGCCGTTGTCACCATCAATGTTTCCGGCAAGGCGCCACGCGCGGAAATGGGCATGCCCAACCCCGGCCAGGGCCGCGTGCAGGGCACGGGTTCGGGCTTCATCATTGATGCCGCCGGTTTCATCGTGACCAATAACCATGTCGTGGATGGCGCCACCCGCGTGATGGTGAAGCTTGAAGACGGCCGCGAATTGCAGGCCCGCCTGGTTGGCCGCGATGCGCGCACCGATGTCGCGCTGCTGAAGGTGGAAGCCGGCGCGCCGCTACCCTTCGTGGCCCTGGGCGATTCTGATCGCGCCCAGCCCGGCGATTGGGTGGTGGCCATGGGCAATCCCTATGGCCTGTCCGGCACCGTGACCACGGGTGTGGTCTCGGCAACTGGCCGCGACATTGGCGCTGGCCCCTATGATGATTTCATCCAGGTGGATGCGCCCATCAATCAGGGCAATTCCGGCGGCCCGCTTTTCGCCCGCGATGGCGGCGTGATTGGCGTGAATACGGCGATCTTCAGCCCGACCGGTGGTTCGGTTGGTATCGGCTTTGCCGTGCCGTCCAATATGGTGAAGCGCGTGGTCGCGGAACTGCGTGAGAAAGGCCAAGTGGAGCGCGGCTTCCTGGGCGTTTCCACGCAGCCGGTGAACGCGGCCATGGCGGCGGCGCTGAAACTGCCGGCAAAGGCTGGGGAAACACCGCAGGGCGCGCTGGTCGCCGGTGTGGAGCGTGATAGCCCCGCTGCCAAGGCCGGCCTCAAGCCCGGTGATGTGGTGACGGCGCTGGATGGCAAGGCCGTGCGCAACCCGCGTGACTTGGCGCGCAGCGTGGGGGATATGCGCCCCGGTGGGAAGGCTGATCTGAAGCTCTGGCGTGATGGGGCGGAAGCCAACCTGCGCGTTGATATCGCGGCTCAGCCAGGTACGGAACGTGCCCGGCCAGGCGCCGAGGAATCAAACGCGCCGCGCATTGGTGTTTCGCTGGCGCCGATCACGCCGGAAGCGCGTGCGGCACTGCGTCTACCCAATGATGCCAAGGGCGCGTTGGTGCAGGCCGTGGAGCCGAATTCACGCGCCCAGGAAGCCGGTTTGCGCCGGGGGGATGTGATCATCGGTGTCGGCACTACCACGACCGATGACGCTGAGGCCGCGCTGCGTGCATTGCGTGAAGCGAATGCCGCTGGCGGCGCGGTTGCGGTGCGCGTCCTGCGCGATGGCAAGCCGGCCTTCATTGCCGTGCCGGCGGCGCAAGCCTGAAGACTGAGTGGGTCAGGCGCCTGCCTGACCCGCTTCACAGCAAAGCTGGAAACTCAACACGCCGCGCGCCGTGCGGAGACGTCCCGTAACGGCAGCGGTTTCCAGCCTGACCGGCCATAGTGGAAGAACTGACCCCTTAAGCTGCCATGGCCGGTTTTTTTGCGTTACGCCGCGACTTCAGAACCGCACAATCCCAACCGCCAGCATGCGATTGGCAATGCCATGGCCGACGCCATTGGAACCAACCGCCGCCGCGCCATCTTCAAGATCACGCCGGCTGTAGACATATTCCAGGCCAAGATCAAGCCAACCAAAAGGCATGCGGCTGGTCGGGCGATCGGCAAAGGGGCTCCAGATCAGATTGGCAATCACTTGCTGCATTTCCCGGTTGCGCGCCAAGGCCCCAGGCGTGCCGGCGCCGAAACGGATGGAGGATGGGAAATCCTGCCGCGCATAGGCATAGGAAACCGTGCTGCGCACAAAATCGGACCAGAAGCGGCGATAGCCGATGGTGGCGCCATAACTCGGCACGGATTCCAGGCTGTAATCCATGCGGGTCGCCGCAGATAGGTCGGTAATCGCGCTCTGGCCGAAGGTATTGCCGGCGAAATAGCGGCCGATCCCCTCACCATAATAGCCCATCAGCATCAGCTCATCGCGGCCAAGGGCAGAAATCCATTTGCCAAGCGGCAGGCGCGTATGCGCGGCAAACCCCCAGCCGAAGGTGCTCTCGCTCGGACCGGCTGACAGTGCAGGACCCGGGCCAAGTGCAGCCCCATCAGGTTCAAGCGATAGCTGACGAAACAGGCCGCGCAGCACATATTCTTCTGCGCCATCCCGCCAAGTCAGCCGCGCGAGAAAATCGGGCATTTGATCAAAGGCAGCGCTTCTTGCGCCACCATCGAAGCGATCGGTCGGGAAGCGTGCTCCATTACTCGTCAGGATGTCGCTAAAGGGTGCCTCAATCGAGCCTTGCAGCATCAAGTTACTATCGAAGCGATGCGTGACGCGAAGCTGTGCCTGGCGGATGAAGGATTGATTGAGGTTGGTCGCATCATGCATCGCCTCGATCAGCCCTTCATTCCAAAGGCTATTTGTTTGTCCGATCAGATAGCTCCAATCATCACGGGTCAGTTCAGCGAAGGCCTGGCGCAGGCGATAGGCTAGATCAGCGCCCGCATCCCCGCGGAAATCGCCTTCGATGGTGGTATCCAGCCGGCCCCAATCAGTATCGGTACGCGTATCAAAGCCAAAGCGTGAACTGCGCGCGGTGATATCGCCATCGCCGGGCTGGGTATTCCTTGCGGTTAGCGGAATACCCTGTACTGAGGCCGCATCGGTCGGGTTGCGCGCATTGAAATCACGATAGGCGGTCAGACGCAAAAACCCATAAAGCCGCACAGTGGTATCACTATTCGGGATGCGCATGGCGAGCCCATCCAGGCTGCCGCGTAGTGCCTCATCCACCTCGGCGCGTACCGTCTCGGGCGAGCGCGGCGCGGGTGCGGCGGCGGCAGCAACGGGGGCGGCGGACGCTGGCGCGGGGCGCGGGGTGGCGGCGCGGGCTGGCGCGGGGGCTGGCGCCACGACCGGTGCGGGCGCCGCTGCCACAGCCGGGCGCTGCGGGCGGCGTTCACGTTCAAGCTCATTTACGCGCTGTTGCAGCGCATCAATGCGCCGCATCAGATCTTCAATGCTTGGCTGCTGGGCGAAGGCCGGCGCAGCAACCACCATCAGACCCAGCATGGCCGCCCCGGCCCATCTTGTTCTCATCTGCATGCCCCCTGCGACTTACGGCGCTAACATCAAGACTTTCTCAACGGTAGCTTGAAACCATGGGGCGGCGCCGCGCATTGGCGGAGTGTCGCGCCGCTGTGCAGGGTATCTCTCCCGGGCGTGTTTCAGCGCAATCGCTAAAACCGAAAGGCAATACTGACCGAACCGAATTGCGCGGCCTCACGCTGCGTTTCGAATTCCTTGCTGCGGATCGTATAGGTCGCGGTCAGGCGCGCGCTTTCAAAAATCAGCGCGAAGCCAAGGCTGGCATCGCCAACCAGCACTTCCCGATCAACGCTACGACTATCGCGCCAGGTATTGCCATCAAGCGAAATGTCATGCGCCACCGCGCGGCCTTCAACACCGCCAAAGGCATACCAGCCAAAGCGCCCGGTGGGCTGGAAGAACACCGAACCAGCGGAAACCGGGCGCACGCGGGGCGGCCCAAAATCCGCATCAAGTTCCGTACCGTAGCGGAGCAGCATGCCCCCGGCAGCATAGGTCTGCACATTGCCAAGGCTGGCCGCGAGGCTTGGAACCAGGCCAAATCGCCGCCCACCTGAATCGGGCTCGCCATTCAACCGCCATTGCCGGTTCGCCACCAGATTGATGCCGGGTTCATCGCGCAGCTGGTAATCCCAACCATAGGCGCGATCAATGCGCATCAGATCATGGGTCGTGTTCTGAACCCATTCGCCAAGCGCGGAAGGCCCAACAACACCTAGCTGCAATTCCAGCGTACCCATCTCCCGCGCTGTGTAGGAATGCAGCGAAACCGCGCCATAAAGCCAAGCGGCATAGGGGCGATCCTTCGGATCAGGGTTGGTCGCGAGTGTGTCTTCCGGCGTGTAGATTTTCTGGCCGAAGCTAAGCCCCCAACGCGTCACGCCGCCGCCAGGGAAGAACAGGTTTGGCCCCTCTGTCAGCCCCGCAAGCCAAGCAGGTGGATCATAGGAAGAGGCTCGCCAGGCGAAAAGAAAGCCATTGGTGTAGTAGCGATCATTGCCGGAGAAGGTGTCATTTTCCAGCAGGAAGGCGAAGGTGCCTGCTGGGTCAGCCTGTTGCTGCGCCGGCGTTTGGGCCAGGGCGGGCAGCGCCGCAATAAGCGCTGCGCTGCCTAGCAAGAATCGCAGGAAGCCCCCCACGCCTCAGAAGTGCCAGATCAACGGCACAACGAAGACGCAGACGATGAAGAACCAAATCATCATCGGCAGGCCGAACTTCCAGTAATCGCCAAAGGCATAGCCGCCCGGGCGCATCACCATCAGATTGGTTGGTGTGGCAATCGGCGTCAGGAAGGCGGCGGCGGCGGCGATACCGATGCTCATCAGCACCGGTATCGGCGAAATCCCCATAGAGGTTGCGGCAGCAACGCCAACCGGAATGATGATCAGCGCCGTCGCGGTATTGCTGATCAATTGGCCAAGCACCGCTGTCAGCACAAAAAGCCCTGCGAGCAGGATCATCGGGCTGCCGCCCGCCGCCATGGCAACCAGCCCATCCGCCATCAATTGCGCCGCGCCGGTCTGCACCATGGCTGTCGAAAGCGGCATCATCGCCGCGACCAGGATCACCGTTGTCC
>CAMCZJ010000214.1 GCA_945886995.1 Asaia bogorensis | reverse complement strand
GTGGCTGCAACGGCGGCGGAAGCCTCAACCCCGCTGCGCGCCGATGCCGTGCCGGCTGGCACCGCGCGGAAGGAAGGCGCGGCGGATCGGACGAAGGCGCGCTACCAGGCCAATAGCCCGCATGTGCAGGCTTTCTATCGCACCAACGGCTCCAGCGATAAGTAAGAAGGGAAAACCCATGCTGATCAAACGCACCGATGGCAAGGCTGCCAAGCAGCGCCTTGCTTCCGCCTATCAGGGGCTTTCCGCTGGCGGCTTGGATCGCCGCGCCTTTTTGCGTCAGGCCGGGCTTGGCGGGGCGGGGTTGGCCGCGCTTGGCGCCATTCCGCTTTCCACCATGCGCCCTGCCGAAGCGGGGCCGGTGGATCACACGAAGCCCGTGCAGCGTGTGAAGAATATCTGCACCCATTGCTCCGTCGGCTGCACCGTGATTGCGGAAGTGCAGAATGGCGTTTGGGTCGGCCAGGAACCGGCCTGGGAATCGCCGATCAATCGCGGCACGCATTGCGCCAAGGGCGCTTCAGTGCGCGAATTGGTGCATGGCGATCGGCGCATCAAATACCCGATGAAGCTGGTAAATGGTCAATGGCAGCGCATGTCCTGGGACAATGCCATCACCGAAATCGCCGACAAGCTGATGGACACCCGGCAGAAAAGCGGGCCTGACTCCACCTTCTTGCTGGGCAGCGCCAAATTCTCCAATGAAGGCGCTTATCTGTTCCGCAAATTCGCGGCCTTCTGGGGCACGAATAATGTGGATCACCAGGCGCGTATTTGCCATTCCACCACGGTTGCGGGTGTTGCCAATACCTGGGGCTATGGCGCGCAGACCAATTCCTATAACGATATCCGCAATTCCAAGACCATGATCATCATGGGCGGCAATCCGGCGGAAGCGCATCCGGTCAGCTTGCAACATGTGCTGTCTGGCAAGGAACAGAACCGCGCCAATCTGATTGTGATTGACCCGCGCTTCACCCGCACGGCGGCTCATGCGAATGAATATGTGCGCATCCGCCCGGGCACGGATATCCCCATCATTTGGGGCATGCTGCACCACATCTTCGCCAATGGCTGGGAAGACAAGGAATTCATCCGCCAGCGCGTCTATGGCATGGATGAAATCCGCGCCGAATGCGCCAAGTGGAACCCGGCGGAAGTTGAGCGTGTAACTGGCGTGCCGGGCGCGCAGCTGAAGAAGGTCGCCGAGCTGTTCGCGACGCAAAAGCCCGCGACTCTGATCTGGTGCATGGGGGCCACACAAAAGACTGTCGGCACCGCCAATGTGCGCGCTTTCTCCATCCTGCTTTTGGCCACCGGGAATGTCGGTTCCGATGGCACGGGGGCGAATATCTTCCGCGGCCATTGCAATGTGCAGGGTGCTACGGATTTCGGGCTGGATGTGACCACGCTGCCGGCCTATTACGGCTTGGATGAAAACGCTTGGCGGCATTGGTCGCGCGTTTGGAACGTTGCCTATGAAAGCATGGTGGCGCGCTTTGACAGCCCCGCCATCATGGGCACGCCCGGCATTCCAACCACGCGCTATTTCGATGCGGTGACGCTGCCAAGGGATCAGGTGCAGCAGCGCGACAACTTCAAGGCGATGGTCGTGTTTGGCCATGGTGGCAATACCGTCACGCGCATGCCGGAAGCTGTGAAAGGGCTGGAAGCGCTTGATCTGCTGGTGGTGGCCGATCCGCATCCAACAACCTTTGCCGTTCTCGCGAACCGCAAGGAAAACACCTATCTGCTGCCGATCTGCACGCAGTTTGAATGTGCGGGCAGCCGCACGGCTTCCAACCGTTCCGTCCAATGGGGCGATCAGGTGGTGAAGCCGATTTTTGAGAGCAAGAATGATTATGAGGTGATGTATCGCCTCGCCGGCGCCTTGGACCGCGCGGCTGAGAAGCGTAATATGCCAATCCGCTTCCAGGCCGATATGTTCAAGGCGATTGAAGTGCGCGGTCAGGAACCGGTGGCCGAGAGCGTGCTGCGGGAGATCAATCGCGGGGCGATCAGCACCGGCTATACGGGCCAATCGCCGGAACGCTTGAAGGCGCATATGGCGCATCAGGACAAGTTCGATCTGGTGACCTTGCGCGCCAAGGCGGATGCACCGGCCGAAATCAAGGGCGATTTCTATGGCCTGCCTTGGCCCTGCTGGGGCACGCCGGAAATGCGCCATCCGGGGACGCATATCCTCTACAACACCAACCTGCATGTGAAGGAAGGCGGCGGCACTTTCCGCGCGCGCTTTGGCGTGGAACGCAATGGGGTGACGCTGCTGGCGGAGGGTTCCTATTCCAAGGGCTCGGAAATCACCGATGGCTATCCGGAATTCACCACGGCAGTGATGCAGCGCCTGGGTTGGGACGCTGAATACACGGATGCCGAGCGCGCATCACTCGCGCGTCAGGGTGGCACCGCTTCCTGGGCCACTGATCTTTCCATGGGGATCATTCGCATCACCATGAATCACGGCGTGATGGCTTACGGCAATGCCAAGGCACGCGCTGTGGCTTGGAACCTGCCTGATCCCGTGCCGGTGCATCGTGAACCGATCTATACGCCGCGCACCGATCTGATTGCGCAGTACCCGACGCTGCCGGATCGTCGCGGCTTCCGCCTGCCGCATCTGGGGCAGACGGTGCAGAACCGTTCGCACCAGGTGGCGCCGAATTTCCCGATCATCCTGACTTCCGGACGCTTGGTTGAATATGAAGGCGGTGGGGAAGAAACGCGGTCCAATAAGTGGCTCGCGGAATTGCAGCAGGATATGTTCGTGGAAATCAGTCCCCGCGACGCTGCCGCGCGCAATATCCAGGATGGCGCCTGGGTATTGGTGACGGGCCCTGAAATGCCCGCCGGCAAGTCAACCCGCATGAAGGCTTTGGTGACGGAACGCGTTGGGCCCGGTGTGGCCTGGATGCCCTTCCACTTCGCCGGCTGGTTCATGCAGGAAGACCAACGCGGCAAATACCCGTCAGGCACAGACCCAATCGTGCTTGGCGAAAGCGTCAATGCAGTGACTACCTATGGCTATGACCCGGTGACCTTCATGCAGGAAACCAAGGTCACGCTTTGTCAGATCCGCGCGGCATAAGGGAGGACCAGAAACATGGCCCGCATGAAATTCCTGTTGGACGCGGAACGCTGCATCGAATGCAATGCCTGCGTCACGGCGTGCAAAAACGAACATGAAGTGCCCTGGGGCATTAATCGCCGGCGCGTTGTCACTATCAATGACGGCAAGCCGGGGGAGCGTTCCATCTCCATGGCCTGCATGCATTGCACGGATGCGCCTTGCGCCGCCGTCTGCCCGGTTTCCTGCTTCTACACCACGGCGGATGCGGTGGTGCTGCATGACAAGGACCTTTGCATCGGCTGCGGATATTGCTTCTACGCCTGCCCCTTCGGCGCGCCACAATATCCGCGCCTTGGCAATTTCGGCTCTCGCGGGAAGATGGATAAATGCACCTTCTGCGCTGGCGGCCCGCAGGCCGATAATACCCAGGCGGAATATATCCAGTACGGGTCGAACCGTCTGGCGGAGGGCAAGCTGCCGCTTTGCGCTGAGATGTGCTCGACCAAGGCGCTGCTCGCGGGTGATGGGCAGATCATTGCCTCCATCTATCGGGAGCGTGTGCAGCGCCGCGGCTATGGTACGGGTGCCTGGGGCTGGCGCACCGCCTATCGCGAAACGGTTGCGATCTGAAGGGCGGGCACATCATGAAGCTTCGCATCCTTGCCCTGCTTGCCGCGCTTTTCATGGGCGCGGCGGCACCCGTATTGGCGCAAACCGCGCCGCGCGCGCCTTCCATGGCAGAAGAAATGGAAGTGCAGGCGCTGCTGCGCGGCAGCCAGATCCAGGGGCGCATCACCATCCCTGATGATCGGGCCGCGACGCTCATTCAACCCGTTGGGCGCGAATGGCGCGACTTTCATAATTACACGCTCGCCTGGGTAGGCGGCGTTGCCGTGCTCGGCATGCTGGCGATCCTGACGGTGTTCCGGCTGACCAAGGGGCGTATCCCTATCGAGGGTGGCCGTTCAGGGCGCACTATTCTGCGCTTCAATGTGTTGGAACGCGGCAATCACTGGATGGTCGCTTCCACCTTCATCATCCTGGCGCTATCGGGCCTGAACTTGACCTTCGGCCGGCATATCCTGCTGCCGATTGTGGGGCCGGAGGCTTTCACCGCCATCAGCCAATGGGGCAAATACGCGCATAACTTCCTGGCCTTCCCCTTCACGCTGGGCCTGGTGGTCATGCTACTGATCTGGGTGAAGGATAACATCCCGAATGCGCGCGACATTGCCTGGTTCAAGGCGGGTGGTGGCTTGATCGGCAAGGAACATCCAGAAGCCGGCCGCTTCAATGGCGGGCAGAAAATGGTCTTCTGGATCACGGTGCTTGGTGGCGCAGTGGTGGCGGTCTCCGGCTATCTGCTGGTCTTCCCCTTCATCTTCACCGATGTCGCCGGCATGCAGCTCAGCCACATCATCCATAGCCTGCTTTCTGTGCTCATGATCGCGGCGATGCTGGCCCATATTTATATCGGCTCAATCGGCATGGATGGCGCCTTTGATGCCATGGGTACCGGTCAGGTTGATTTGAACTGGGCTAAGCAGCATCATGGGCTGTGGGTGCAGGAAGAACTGGCGAAGGGCCGCACGGCGGAACCTCCGCCCGGTGCGAAGGCATCTGGGGCAGACTGATCACCCCATGCGCGTGATCGGCCTCGCCGGCTGGAGCGGGGCCGGCAAAACGACCTTAATGGTGAAACTGATCCCCTGCCTGATCGGGCGGGGGATCGGTGTTTCTACGCTGAAGCATGCGCATCATCGCTTTGATGTGGATGTGCCGGGCAAGGATTCCTGGCAGCATCGGCAAGCCGGCGCGCAGCAGGTGATGGTGGCGTCTGGCGCGCGCTGGGCGCTGATGACGGAATTGCGGAGCGGCCCCGAACCGCGCCTGCCGGAATTACTGGCGCGCATGGATCCGATTGATCTGGTGATCGTTGAAGGTTTTAAGCGCGACGCGCACCCGAAGCTTGAAGTGCATCGCGCCGCTAATGCCAAGCCCTGGATGCACCCGGATATGCCCGGCATTGTCGCGGTAGCATCCGACACGCCGCCGCCTTATGATCTGCCCCGCGCTGGCTTGGATGAGGTGGAAGCCATCGCCGATCTGGTGCTGGCGCATGCGCAAGAGATCAAGGACATTCCCTGGACGGAGGGGTAATGGCGCAGCTTTCGGATGATTGCTTCGCCTTTGGCGGCGCGCTG
>CAMCZJ010000213.1 GCA_945886995.1 Asaia bogorensis | reverse complement strand
CCGCCATGGCGCAGGGCGATGCCTGGCCCAACCGCCCAATCACGCTGATGGGCGGATTCCCCAATGGCGCGGGCACCGATATCTATGCGCGGCGTCTGGCCGAACCGCTTTCCCGCGCGCTTGGCCAGCCCGTGGTGGTGGATAATCGCACCGGGGCAGGGGGCAATATCGGGTCAGATTTCGTCGCGAAATCCAGGCCCGATGGCTATACCTTCTATTTCGGCACCGCCGGCACGCACGCCATCAATGCCGCGCTGTATAAGAACCTGCCCTTTGATGTGCAGCGGGATTTCACCCCTGTCGTGCTGCTCGGCGATGTGCCCAATGTCATGATCGTGAGCCCTGATAAGCGCCCACAATTCCAGAATTGCGCGCAGGTGCTGGCGGCGGCGCGGGCGCGGCCCCAGGCGGTTTCCTATGGGTCAACCGGCAATGGTGCGTCCACCCATCTGGCCGGGGTGCAATTCGCCATCGCGGCCAATCTTGACCTGCTGCATGTGCCCTATCGCGGCCAGCCCGGCGCCATGGCGTCCTTGCTCGCGGGCGATACCGATCTGTTCTTCAACCAATCCGGCGCGGCCATGGGGCCGATCCGTCAAGGGCAGGTAAGGCCGCTCGCCGTCATGAGCCCGGCACGACTCGCCGCACTCCCGGATGTGCCCACGGTCGCTGAGGCTTGCGGCACAGCGCCCATGGATACCAGCACCTGGTACGCCATCCTGGCCCCGGCTGGCCTGCCGGACCCGATCCTGCGGCGTATGAATACCGAGATCAATCGCATCATCACCACGCCCGAATTCCGCAATTGGCTGGTGCAGGACCAGGCAATCACGCCCCCCGCCGCGCCCAATTCGCCCGAGCAATTCCGCGAAACCCTGGCGCGCGACATTACCCGCTGGGCCGAGGTGGTGCGGCGTTCCGGCGCGACTGTGGATTGAAGCCCTCCATCATCTTGCAAGCCCGGCCCGCCAGCCCTTAGTCCCTGTCCCCTTCGCGTCCGCTTAGCTGACAGGGACTAAACTTTTATTCGGTCGCATTTTCCGAGCCGCCAAGTGATTTCACTTGGCTTGAAAATGCTCTAATCCGAGCCGAAACCGGAGCGAGACCAATGGACATGCATCATTCCCAGGAAGCCCATGCCGAAATCCGTGAGGAAGTGCGCAAGCTTTGCGCGCGTTTTCCCGGCGAATATTGGCGGGAACTTGATACTCGCCGCGGCTACCCGACCGAATTCGTCAAGGCGCTGACCGATGCCGGCTGGCTGGCCGCGCTGATTCCGGAAGAATTTGGCGGCTCTGGCCTGCCGCTTTCCGCCGCCGCCGCGATTCTGGAAGAAATCCACGCCACGGGCTGCAATGCGGCTGCCTGCCACGCGCAGATGTACATTATGGGCACCATCCTGAAGCATGGCAGCCCAGAGCAGAAGCAGAAGTACCTGCCGAAAATCGCCACCGGCGAATTGCGCCTGCAGGCCTTTGGCGTGACGGAACCGACAAGCGGCACGGATACGACAAGCCTTCGCACCTTCGCGCAAAAGCAAGGCGACAAGTATATCGTGAATGGTCAGAAAATCTGGACCAGCCGGGCAGAGCATTCTGACCTCATGCTGCTGCTGGCGCGCACCACGCCGCGCGATCAGGTGGCCAAGCGAACCGATGGGCTTTCGACCTTCATCGTTGATATGAAAAAGGCGCTCGGCAATGGTCTGACCATCCGCCCGATCCGCACCATGATGAACCATAATTCCTGCGAGGTCTTCTTCGACAATATGGAAGTGCCCGCCGAGAACATGGTCGGCCAGGAAGGCAAGGGCTTCCGCTATATCCTGGATGGCATGAATGCCGAACGCCTGCTGATTTCGGCCGAGACCATTGGCGATGCCAAGTGGTTCATCAACAAGGCCGTGGATTATTCCAAGCAGCGCGTGCTGTTTGGTCGCCCGATCGGCCAGAATCAGGGCGTGCAATTCCCGATCGCCAAGGCCTATGCCCAGATGCGCGCCGCCGAAGCGCTGATCCAGAAGGGCTTGGAGAAATTCGAAGCCGGTCTGCCCTGCGGTGAGGAAGCCAATATGGGCAAGATGCTCGGCGCTGATGCGGCCTGGGCGGCTGCGGAAGCTTGCGTGCAAACCCATGGCGGCTTCGGCTTTGCCGAGGAATATGATGTGGAGCGCAAATTCCGCGAAGCGCGGCTTTATCAAGTGGCGCCGATCAGCACCAATCTTGTGCTGAGTTACATCGGCGAGCATGTGCTCGGGATGCCGCGGTCCTACTGATGGCCTCTCAGCCTTTGAAGGGCCTGTTCGTCGTTTCGATGGAACAGGCTGTCGCCGCGCCTTATTGCGCGTCTCGGCTTGCGGATGCCGGGGCGCGCGTCATCAAGATCGAAAGACAGGAAGGCGATTTCGCCCGCGCCTATGATGCGGTGGCGAATGGGCAGTCCAGCTATTTCATCTGGCTCAATCGCGGCAAGGAAAGCCTTTGCCTTGATATCAAAAAGCCAGAAGACAAGGCACTGCTTGAGACGCTGATTAGCAAGGCGGATATCTTCATCCAGAACCTGGCACCTGGTGCCATGGCGCGGGCGGGGTTTGGCTCGGCTGAATTGCGCGCCAAGCATCCGCGCCTGATTACCGTGGATATTTCGGGCTATGGCGAGGAAGGCGAATACGCCGCCATGAAGGCCTATGATCTGCTGGTGCAGGCGGAAAGCGGGCTTGCTTACGTCACTGGCCGCGCGGAAGGGCCGGGGCGCGTTGGTGTTTCGGCCTGCGATATTGGCTGCGGCATGCATGCCTATGCGGCGGTGCTGGAAGCCCTCATTGATCGCGGCATCACCGGCAAGGGCAAGGGCATTGCCGTATCACTGTTTGACGGCATGGCGGATTGGATGACGGTGCCGCTGCTGCAATATGAAGGCACGGGCCGGAACCCGCCGCGCATTGGCATGGCGCATCCTTCCATCTGCCCCTACGGCGCCTTCACCACCAAGGATGGCGCCGATGTGCTGATCGCGATCCAGAATGAACGTGAATGGGCCGGCTTCTGCGCCCAATTCCTGGATGAACCTGACCTGCCGCAGCGTGAGGGCTTTCGCGTCAATAATGAACGCGTCGCCAATCGGCCCATGGTGGATGGCCATATCGGCAATATGTTCGCGACCCTGACACGTGAGGAATGCGCGGCCAAGTTGCGGCGCGCCAATACTGCCTTCGGCTTCATCAATGATTGCGGCGGCCTGCGCGACCATCCGGCGCTCAGGCGCGTGACGGTGGAAACCGAAAAGGGCCCGATCAAAATCGGCGCGCCGCCGGCGAAGCTTTCTGATGGGGCGCGCAGCCTGGGGGCTGTGCCGCGGCTTGGGGAGCATTCCGCGGCCATTCGGGCGGAATTCGGCGGATAGGCAGGGCAGGGGGCTGGAAGACGCTCTCTGCATCGCCAATTTCAAGTAATCTCAAATCAACAAGGGGGATTTCCATGCAACGTCGTGATGTTCTTGGCCTGGCCGGCGCCGCCGCGCTGGCGCCTTTCGCCAAGCCCGCTTTCGCGCAACAAACTTGGCCAAATGGCCCTGGCCGCATCGTGGTGCCATTCGCTGCCGGCGGCCCCACCGATGTCCCGGCCCGTCTGCTGGCGGATGAAAAGTCCAAATTCCTGCCCTCGCGCCTGGTGGTGGAAAACCGCACTGGCTCGGGCGTTGTGATCGGCACGGATCTGGTCAGCAAGGCGCCGAAGGATGGGCAGACCATTTTGTACACCACCATCGCGCATGCCTGCCTGCGTGCGTTGTTTGACCGCCTGCCTTTTGACCCGGTCACGGATTTCATGCCGGCGGCCTATATCGGCCAGATCCCGATGATCATGCTGGTCAATAAGGATTTTCCGGCGCGCACCCTGCCCGAACTGATTGACCTGCTGAAGAAAAACCCAGGCAAGTATGATTACGCGTCAAGCGGCAATGGCGGCGCGGTGCATTTGGCGAGTGAACTATTCCTGCACATGGCCGGTGGTCTGAAGTGCAATCACATCCCCTTCCGTGGCTCCTCAGCTGCCATGCCGGAAGTGCTTTCCGGGCGCATCCCCATCATGCTGGATGTTGCGGCAGCCGCACTGCCTTACATGCAGCGCGGTGAATTGCGCGCGCTTGCCATCAGCACCAAGGAACGCATGCCCTATGCGCGTGATCTGCCCACCTTCATTGAAGGTGGCGTCGCGGGGTATGAGGCCTATACTTGGCACATGGCGCTGGTGCCTGCTGGCACGCCAGCCGCGACGGTGCAGGCGATCAATGCCGCCTATAACCGCGCTCTTTCGCAGGATGCAGTCAAGAACAGATTGGCGGAGATGACCATGGAGGTCACAACCAACAGCACCCCAGAAAGTGCTGCGCGCTTCCTTGCTTCGGAAATGGCGAAGTGGGAGCCGATTATTCGCGCTGCCGGCATCAAGCCGAACTGATCTATTGCGGGCGAGGGGCCAACCCTCGCCCGTTCCATTACCCATCAAAAGGATTAGGGCCATGACCAATCTACCCGCCTCCATGAATTTCATTGACCATGGCAAGGGCGGCGGGCCGGAGGTCTTGGTCCCGGCACAAACCGCGCTCCCGATGCCGGCGGCGGATGAGGTGCTGATCCGTGTCATGGTGGCGGGCGTCAATCGCCCGGATGTGGCGCAGCGTGAGGGCAGCTACCCGCCACCGCCTGGTGCTTCGCCCATTGTCGGCCTGGAATGCGCGGGCGAAGTCGTGGCGGTGGGTGCGGCGGTGAAGCGCTATCGCATCGGGGATCGCGTTTGCGCGCTGACCAATGGCGGTGCCTATGCGGAATATTGCGCAGCACCTGAGGCGCAAACGCTACCCTGGCCCAAAGGCTATGATGCGCTGCACGCCGCCGCCCTGCCTGAGACCTATTTCACCGTCTGGGCCAATCTGTTTGGCCATGGGCGGCTTGCGGCTGGTGAGACGGTGCTCATCCATGGCGGCACTTCCGGCATTGGGGTCACCGCCATTCAATTGGCCAAGGCTTTTGGCGCGCGCGTCATCACCACCGCCGGCAATGCGACGAAATGCGCTGCCTGTCTGGAATTGGGCGCCGATGCCGCGATTGACTATCGCACCCATGATTTCGCTGAGGAGGTTAAGCGCCTGACCGATGGCAAGGGCGTGGATGTGATCCTGGATATGGTGGGTGCCGATTACTTCGCGCGCAATCTGAAAAGCCTGGCCCGCGATGGCCGGCTGGTGATCATCGCTTTCCTTGGCGGATTCAAGACCGAAGCTGATCTGCGCCCGATCATGGTCAAACGCCTGACGGTCACC
>CAMCZJ010000212.1 GCA_945886995.1 Asaia bogorensis | reverse complement strand
AGCCGCGTGCCGGTGCCAAGCCCGAGCAGGTCAATGCCGCGCGTGGTCACATTCTCCCCGATATCGCCGGGCTTGAGCGCAAAACCCTGAGGGGCGAGTTCGTCGAAGATTTCGGCGTGCAACAAATGAAGCTGGCGCAGATTGGGCTGCGATGGATCACGCGCCACGCGGGAGCGATGCTTCACCGTGACGCCAGCATGCGCATCGCCTTCCACGCCAAGCCCGGTGAGCAGCTTCAGGCTTTCCGCCGGCTGCTTGCTGAAGCGATGCGCGCCATCGCGGGCAAGGGCTTGGATGTAAGCTGCTGTCACGCGCTGCCATGCCCTTCCGGCCAAAGTGTTGCGATCCGGCTGAGCAGCCCGGCGGTTGACCCATCATGCGGCTTTTGCGGCGCGCCCGCGCTGAGTTCCGGCAGGATGGCGCTGGCCAATTGCTTGCCAAGCTCAACGCCCCATTGATCAAAGGGATTGATCCCCCATAACGCGCCGAGCACCGCGACCTTGTGTTCATAAAGTGCGACCAATTGGCCGAGCGTGAAGGCATCAAGCCGCGGCAGCAGCATGGATACACTTGGCCGGTCACCCGGAAACACCCGATGCGGCAATAGGCGCGCGATCTCAGCCTCCAGCACGCCAGCGGCGCGCTTCTCAGCGGTGATGGCGGCCTCATCCTTGCCCATCAGCAGCGCTTCAGCCTGCGCGACCCCATTGGCAAGAAGTTTGCGGTGGCTGTCGGCATGCGCGTGATCAGGCCGCGCCACCAGAATGAAATCCACCGGCACGGGCATGGTGCCCTGATGCAGCAATTGCATGAAAGAATGCTGCGCATTGGTGCCGGGTTCGCCAAACACAACGGGGCCGGAAGCGCGCTGCAACGGCGCGCCGGAGATAGCCACACGCTTGCCAAGGCTTTCCATTTCCAATTGCTGCAAATGCGCCGGGAAACGCGCGAGGCGTTCATCATACGGCAGCACGGCGCGGCTTGGATATCCAAGCCCATTCACATGCCAGGCTTCCACCAGCGCCAGCAGCACTGGCAGGTTTTGCGCGAGTGGTGCGTCTCGGAAATGCTGATCCATCACGCGCGCGCCAGCGAGCAAGCGCGCAAAAGCATCCCAGCCAAGGGTCAGCGCCAGCGAAAGCCCAATCGCACTCCAGAGCGAAAACCGCCCGCCTACCCAATCGCGAAAGCCGAAGACACGTTCAGGCGCGATGCCAAAGGCGCCGGTCGCGGCAAGATTGGTGGAAAGGGCGGCCATGTGTTGCGCCGCGCCGGCTTCACCCACAGCTTCGCGCAACCAATCACGCGCCAACGCGGCATTCGCCATGGTTTCCTGGGTGGTGAAGGTTTTGGATGCAACCAGCACCAGGGTGCGCGCCGGATCAAGCCTGGCCTGCATCTCCGCCCAGGCATGGCCATCCACATTCGCCAGATAATGCCCGCGCAGCGGTGCCTTATCTGTCCATAAGGCGCGCGCCACCATGGCCGGGCCCAGATCAGACCCGCCAATGCCGATATTGAGAACATTGGTAAAGCGCTCGCCCTTGGCTGTAAGGATGCGCCCTTCATGTACGGCGCGGGTGAATTCTTCCATGCGCGCACGCACCGAAACGATTTCGGGCATGATGTCCTCAGTGCCCGCGCGGAAATCATCACCCGGTTCAGCGCGGAGCGCCATATGCAGCGCGGCGCGGCCTTCCGTGGCATTGACCGCCGCACCCGCAAAAAGCCGTGCGCGAAAGCCGGCGACATCGCGCGCCTCGGCCAGTGCCAGCAGCGCCTTCAGCACTTCATCAGAAACTGCGGTTTTGGAGAAATCGAGCAGCACATCGCCGGCCATCTGCGAAAACCGCGCAAAGCGATTGGGATCAGCGGCAAAAAGCGGGCGAATGGCGGCAGCCCCCGGCCTTGCGGCCAAAGCCATCAGCGCCGACCACGCGGCTTCACTTATATCTTCTGCCATGAACGGATCGTTTCACGTCTCCACGGCGGGACTATGGCAGAAGGAAGCGCGGTTTAGCCATGCCGCACTACGCGCAAGGGCGCCAGGATGGCGGCGCCAAGCGCAAGAAACGCAATCACCGTGGCTAAGCCCCAGGCCTGGCTATCCGTGACCTGCGTCACCAAAGCCACCGCCGCGGGGCCAAGGAAGCCCGTGACCCGCCCCGAAAGCGCGAAAAGCCCGAAATGCGCCGTCACTTCCGCGCGCGGGGCCATATGGGCCATCAGCGTGCGGGATGCCGCCTGGGCCGGCCCCATGAACAACCCAAGCGACATGGCTAGTGCCCAGAACAGTGTCTTGTCATTGCTCAGCAGCAAAAGACTGCCCAGCACAATCATGGCGCCAAGGGCTACGAGGATCGTGGTCTTGGCGCCGAGCCGATCCTCAATCAGCCCAAAACCCGCGGCGCCCAGCCCTGCTGTGACATTCATGGCAATGCCAAACAGCAGAATCTCCTCGAACCCCATGCCATGCACGCCGGCAGCGTAAATCGCGCCAAAGGCAAACAGCGTATTGAGCCCATCGGTGTAGAAAAGCCGCGCGATCAGAAACCGCGCCATGGCGGGGCGGCGCGGCAGCCCGCGCAGGATATGAAGTGCCTCGACCAGCCCGGCGCGCATGGCCTGAACCAGGCTTGGCCGCGGCCCGGCAGGATCGGGCAGGGCCAGCAGTACCGGCCAACCGAACACGATGATCCAGGCAGCCACCAATAGCGCCGTGGCACGCACATGCTCGGCCGCGTCACGATCAAGCCCGAAGGGCGAAGGATTGGGTTGGATGAACAGCACCAGCGCCAGCAATAGGCAGGCGAGCCCACCCGCATAGCCAAGGCCCCAGGCCAGGCCCGAAAGCCGGCCCATGCGTTCCTCGGGCACCAGGCCGGGCAGCATGGCGTTGTAGAACACCGTGCCCAATTCAAAGGCGATGGTGGCAAGGCCAATGCAGATCAGCGCGTAAAGCGCATCGGCAGGATCGGGCCGCGCGAACCAGATCAGCGCGGTGAATATGGCGGTAAGCAGCGTGCATATCGCCAGCATGGCGCGGCGGCGCCGGCCCTGATCGGCGATGGCACCCAACAATGGCGAAAGCAACGCGATGGCAAAGGCCGCCAGCGTCTGCATCCAGCCCCATTGCGCCTGGCCCGTCACCGGGTCTGGCGCAATACCTTGCGTGAAATAGGCGGCGATGACGAAGGTGGAAACCACCGTCGGAAAGCCGCTATTGGCCCAATCATAAAGCGCCCAGGCGAAAGCCTTGGTCGGGCCTGGGCGCGGCGCCATTGGCGCTATTCCATGATCCCCTTGGGCCCGCGCGCAATGGCAACGGCGCCGGTGCGTGAAACCTCGGCAAGGCCAATCGGGCGCATGAGTGCTACAAAGGCATCAATCTTGTCGCCATTGCCGGTCATCTCAAGCACGAAGCTTTCCGTGGTGGCGTCCACCACGCGCGCGCGGAAGGCATCCGCAAGCCGCAGCACTTCCATGCGGCTTTCACCCCGGCCCACCACCTTGATCAGCGCCAATTCGCGCGTCAGATGCGGGCCTTCAACCGTCAGGTCCGAGACCTTATGCACCGGCACCAGCCTATCCAACTGCGCCTTGATCTGCTCGATCACCATATCCGTGCCGCTGGTGACCACGGTGATGCGCGAAATCCGCCCGGTTTCATCCACCGGCGCCACAGTCAGGCTATCAATATTATAGCCGCGGCCGGAGAATAGGCCGATCACGCGCGCCAGCACGCCCGCTTCGTTCTCAACCAGCACAGCAATGGTCGCGGCGCGTTCGCCGTTTTTCATTTCAGACATTGTAGTACTCCTCAGACCAGGACCTTGCCTTCATCGGTAACGCCGGCAACGCCACCTTCCTGGCCGGGGCCAAGGATCATTTCATTATGCGCCGCACCTGATGGGATCATGGGGAAGCAGTTTTCATCCTTGGCAACACAGATATCCGCGATCACGGGCTTGTCTATCGCGATCATTTCCCTGATCACACGGTCCAGATCATCAATGCCTTCCGCTCGCATGCCAACGGCGTGGAAGCTTTCAGCAAGCTTCACGAAATCCGGAAGTGATGCCGAATAGCTTTCGGAATAGCGCCCGCCATGCAGCAATTCCTGCCATTGGCGCACCATGCCCATATATTCATTGTTCAGGATGAACACCTTCACCGGCAGCCGATACTGCGCAAGCGTGCCCATTTCCTGAATATTCATCAGGATCGAAGCCTCACCGGCGATATCAATCACCAGCGCATCCGGATGCGCGATCTGCACGCCCATCGCCGCCGGCAGGCCATAGCCCATGGTGCCAAGCCCGCCCGAGGTCATCCAGCGATTGGGCTTGTCAAAGCCGAAATATTGGGCGGCCCACATCTGGTGCTGACCAACTTCGGTGGTGATGAACGTCTCCCGCCCCAATTCGCGGGTGATGTCATAAAGCCGTTTCACCGCATGCTGCGGCTTGATGATTTTGCCTTCCTGGCGATACTGCAAGCAATCCTTGCCGCGCCAGCCATCTATCTGGCGCCACCAGGCGGCAATGGCGCCCTTATCCTGCGGCGCTTCATCCGCCTTCCAGGCTTCAATCATGGCGGCGAGCACGGCACGCGCATCGCCCACAATCGGCACATCCACCGCGACATTCTTGTTGATGGAGGATGGATCAATATCCGCATGGATCTTCTTCGACCCTGGTGAGAAGGCATTGAGCCGCCCCGTCACACGGTCATCGAAACGCGCGCCGATATTGAACATGACATCGCAGCCATGCATCGCAAGATTGGCTTCATAAGTGCCGTGCATACCAAGCATACCAAGGAATTGCGGGTCCCCCGCCGGATAGGCGCCAAGTCCCATCAGCGTATTCGTGCAAGGCATCCCTGTCATGCGCACAAATTCGCGCAGCAGGCGCGATGCTTCCGGCCCGGCATTGATCACGCCGCCACCGGCATAGACAATCGGGCGATGCGCGCGCTTCAGCAGCCGCACCGCCTCGCGGATTGCCTTGGCATCGGGTTCCGTGCGCGGGCGATAGGAACGATGGCTTTGCGTGGTCGCTTCCCGATACGGTGCCTTGTTGATCAAAATATCCTTGGGCAGATCAATCACCACCGGGCCGGGGCGGCCGGATTTCGCGACGTAAAACGCTTCATGCATCACACGCGCCAGGTCTTCGGATTTCTTGACCAGATAGTTATGCTTGGTCGCGGGGCGGGTGATGCCGGTGGTATCGGCTTCCTGGAAGGCATCATTGCCGATCAAATGTGTCGGCACCTGGCCGGTCAGGCAAATCACCGGCACGGAATCCATCAGGGCATCCAAAAGCCCGGTCACCGCATTGGT
>CAMCZJ010000211.1 GCA_945886995.1 Asaia bogorensis | reverse complement strand
TGCTGGCCATGCGTATAGCCAGGCATGATGGTGGCGATGTGTTCCTCAGCCAGCGCAAGCATCGTCTGCCGCAGATCAACCAGCAGCCCAAGCACCACCAGCAATTCCGCGCGCAACGCCATGCGCCAGGTGGTTGCGTTCAGATCATTCCGGCTCCGCCCGGTATGCAGCCGCCCACCAATATCGGGGCCAAGTTTTTGGATGATCAGTTTCTCGACATAGGAATAGAGATCTTCCTGACGGTAATCCACCGGCACCGCATCCGGCCCGGCATCAGCCATCGCAATAATTTCCAGTAGGATTTGCGCCATGGCATCACGCGCGATAATGCCTTGGCGTTCCAGCATCAGCCCATGCGCCAGATGTACCCACATCTCATGGGCAAAGACATAATTCTGCGCCCGCGCGACTGACCCGCGATAATAGCTTTCCACCAGCAATGGCGAAGGCGGTTCCTTCACCCTTTCGCGTAAATTCACCGCCTCCGTCATCTTCAACCTCTCTCAGGGACGTTGATTGCTGAGCACCACCGTGCCGGAGGCAGAGAACATGCCGCCCACGCCATGCGCCACGCTGATTTTCACATTGGGCACCTGGGCCGGCGCTGTGCCGCGCACTTGGCGCACGCTTTCCTGCAGAGCGAACATGCCATACATGCCAGTATGGGTATAAGAAAGCCCACCGCCATTGGTATTGATTGGCAGCTTGCCACCCGGCGCGGTATTGCGTTCCCAGATGAAATCCTTGGCTTCACCACACTTGACGAAGCCAAGATCTTCCAAGCCATACATGGGCAGATGCGCGAAGGCGTCATAGATCATCAAATGATCCACTTCCGCGTGCTTGATGCCCGCCATGCGGAAGGCTTCCGGCCCCGCCACGCGGAAGGCGCGAGATGAAGTGAAATCCTCCATCTGGCTTACCATGGTGGTTTCGACACTTTCACCGCTGCCCAGGATGTAGCATGGCTTGGTCGGGAAATCCTTGGCACGATCAGATGAGGTCAGGATCAGCGCGCCGCCGCCATCCGTCACCAGGCAGCATTGCAGCAGCCGGAAGGGATAGGCGATCATTTTGCTGTTCAGCACATCATCAATCGTGATCGGGTCCTTGAAGGCCGCGCGTGGATTCTTCGCCGCCCATTCGCGCTGCACGACCGCAACCTGCGCCATTTTTTCATGCGTCACGCCATAGGTCTTCATGTAGCGCAGCACGGGAATGGGGAAGAGTGTTGGCGGGCCCATGGGACCAAACGGCGCTTCGAATTGGCCATTCAGGCTTTGCGGTTCCGGCGGGCGCGGCGTGCCATTGACGCGTGATTTGCCGCTTTCGCCATGCGTGATCAGCACGGTCTTGCAATAGCCGGCATGGATGGCCGCGGCCGCATGGCGCACATGCAGCATGAAGGAACAGCCGCCCACACCTGTGCCATCCACCCATTTCGGCGTGATGCCAAGGTAATGGGCGATCTGCTGCGGCATCATGGGGCCAACACAGGCAACGCCATCAATATCGCCAGGCTTCAAGCCTGCATCTGCCATGGCATTCAGCGCCGCATCCGCATGCAGCATGATTTGCGCCATATCGGGCACAGCGCCGATGCGCGTGCTTTCGGCCGCGCCAACAATGGCGATTTCACCGGGACGTATCATGGCTCAAGCCTCCTTTGCGGGGCGGAAAAGGGGCAGGGTGATGTCGTCATCCATCTTGGTCGGCGCCAATTCCAGCTTCATATCAAGCACCAAGGCTTCCGGCGTTTGCGGGCATTCCACGATATTCGTCATCATGCGCGGGCCTTCTTCAAGCTCCACTACCGCAATCGCATAGGGCGGCTTGAAGCCAGGCACCGGGCGATGATGGATCACATAGGAATGCAGCGTGCCACGGCCTGAAGCTTCAAAAACTTCCACATTGCGCGTGCCGGTATAGGGGCTGAAGGGGCGCGGTGGAAAATAGGGCTTGCCCGTATCGCCACAGCGCTGGAGCAACAGCTTGCCTTGGCGCAGCCCCTCCCAGAAGTGGCGGGTTTCGGGTGTGGGTTCCGGCCGGGCGCGGCCTGGTTCAAGGCTCATGGCTGAGCTTCCTCCTGATATTGATCAGGGGATGTTCCACTGCCTTGGCCAGAAGGGAAAGGGGGTAAATGCGCGGGGTGCGCGCCCTACAAATCCAGAATGCGTTCCGGCGTGACGCGCCCGCGCAGCAAATCCCAAAGCCCGATCATATTGCCGCGAAACCGGCCCCAGCGATCCGCCCAGGGTTCCGGAAAAGCCGAGCGCAGCAGGTTCTTCGCGCAATGGCGTGCTGCACTTGGGATGGCGTGGCTCCAGGGGAAGGAGCCTTTAATGGCAAGGTAGATCGGGTTCACCACCTGCGAATAACCAAGCCTGAGGCCCGGCACGCGCCCTGCCTTCGCGCCAAGATGCACGCCGCGCGCACCGGCAAGGCGCAGGATTTTCCCATGCACGCCAAGCTGGCGCGTGACATCAATATCCTCATACCAGGCGTAAAGTGGTAGGCGTTCATCAACGCGAATGTCATGGGCGCGCACGGTAGCCATACGAAAGGCCATGTTGCAGCCATAGCCGTTGAAGGCTTCCGTCACCGCAGAAGCATCCACCGCACCGGGGTCGGCGGCGAGCAACGCCGCGCCTTCGGCCAAATCATAGCCCGGTGCATTGGCGCCATCGGCGATCACCGTGCCGGTGGCAACCACCATTTCAGGATGTTTCTGGAAGCAGCTTTCCAGCACGGCAAGGAATTGCGCATTACATAGGAAATCATCATCCAAAAACAGCACAACATCACCGTCACGCGCCGCGTCCAGAATACGGTTGCGCTGGCGCGGTAGGCCGGCAGGTGCGGTGATGAAGTCCACGCTAGGGATCGCTTCACAGCCGGTGATGTCATCGGCGTAGACATGGCAGACGATAATGCGATCCGCCGGGCGTGATTGCCTCGCTAGATCACGCAAGACACCCGCCAGAATGGCCGGCCTGCCGCGTGTGGCGATGCCGATGGTGATATGCATCACGCGGCCCCTTGCAGCGGTGCGGGCAGGGGCGCTTCACGCGCTTCCCGCGCCATGCCACCAATCAGCCGGCCCCAAAAGCTCATCGCGTAATAGGCGGCGTTGTGAAAGCGTAGTATTGCAAGGCTGATCAGCGCACCGCCGAAGGGGCGCACCAGAAAGGCGAACCAGACGGAAGGCGGTACGCCATGCCGGCGCAGCACGAAGCCAAGCCCACGCCCGTAACTCGCCGCACGAGACACAGCCACTTCCGTTAAGCGCTTATCCGGATGGATGATGCGCAAACCCGCATCATATTGCGCCACCGTACCGCGTGCCATGGCGCGGCAGACCAGATCATTGCCCTCAGCCGAGCCCCAGCGCGTGCCGGGGCCAAGCTTCTCATCAAAGCCACCCAGCGACAGCATCAATTGGCGCGGCAGGAACAGGTTGAATTCAATGACGCTGGTCCAGACGTTGGTCAGGTCAATCGCGCCTGAGGCTTCACGCCAACGCCCCGATCCAAGCCCGCCTTCTGGTGATGCCGCTGGGCCTGTCAGCACGCCAAGCGATGGTGCCGCGTGAAAGGCGGCATCTACGCGCGCCAAGACGCCCGCCGGATAAAGGCAATCATCATCGGGGAAAGTCACGATCTCACCCTGCGCCGCCCGTAGCCCAAGATTGCGCGCATGATTGGCGTTGCGGATGCTGGAACGCAGATGGGTGATGGTGAGGCGCGCTTCATAAGGCTGTAGCACCGGCGCCACGCGACCATCCGCATTCTGATCCACGATGATCACTTCAAAATCATCGCGCCCTTGCGCCAGCAGGCTCTCCAGCAATTCGCCGATTTCGCTGCTGCGGCCAAGCGTTGCGACAATAAGCGAGAACCTCATGTCGAGGCGATCCCAAGTGCTTCATGCACCACTTGGCGAAAGCTGCGGCGAAAACGCGCATTGCTGAAGCGTTCCGCATTGGCGCGGCAGTCCTCGGGCGTGATGGCGGGCGCCATGGCCACAAAACGCTCCACAGCGGCGATCAGGCTTGCGGTGGTTTGTTCCTGAAAGAAAATGCCGGTGGGTCGGGTATCGGGTGGCGCCACCACGATATCGCGCGCGCCGCCGCGGCCATAGGCGATCACCGGCGTGCCGCAGGCTTGCGCTTCAACTGTTGCGATGCCGAAGTCTTCCTCGGCGGCGAAAACTGCGGCGCGCGCGCCTTGCGTCAGCGCAATCAGCTCCGCCCGTGCGACGCGGCCCTTGAAGGTGATATTGGGCGCATCACCGGCGGCGGCGCGTGCCTGCGCCTCATTCGGGCCATCACCCACAATCATCAGCTTGCGCGCGGGCATGGCGCGGAAAGCGGCGGCGATCAGGTCAATCCGCTTATAGGGCACGATACGCGATGCAATCAGGTAGTAATCACCCTTGTTTTGCGCCGGCGTGAAGCTTTCGATATCCACCGGCGGATGCAAAACCCGCGCATCGCGCCGCCAGGTTTTTTGAATCCGTTCCGCGATGTAGCTTGAATTGGCGAGCACGATATCGGGGTTAAGCGCACTCGCGCGATCCCAAAGCCGCATGCGATGCAAAAGCCAGCGCGTATAGGCGCCCTTCAGGCCGCGCGTGAGGCCCGCTTCGCGTAGATATTGGTGCTGCAAATCCCAGGCATAGCGCATGGGGCTATGCACATAGGAAATATGAATCTGCCCCGGCCCCGTCAGCACGCCCTTGGCAACAGCGTGAGAGGATGAAATCACAACATCGTAGCCGGAAAGATCAAGCTGTTCGATGGCCAGCGGCATCAGGCCCAGGAATTTGCGGAAATGCTTGTGGGCAAAAGGCATGCGCTGAATGAAGCTGGTAGTGACCTTCTTGCCTTGCAGAAAACCGCGCTCGGCTTCCGGCATGAAATCACAGACAGCGAAGACATCCGCTTCCGGCCATTCCAGCAGAAGCTGTTCCAGCACGCGTTCGGAACCCGCATAGCTATCCAGCCATTCATGCACCAGAGCGAGTTTCATGGCGCGTTCTTTCTGACTAGAGACAACAAGGCAAGCGCTGCCTTTTCCCAGGTATAATGCGCCGCACGCTTCAACCCAGCATCCCGCATGCCGGCGGCCAGGCCTTCTTCATCCAGCAGCCGTTCCAAGGCCTCCACCAAGGTCTCAGGCCGCAGCGGGTCGAACCACAGCGCGGCTTCGCCGCATACTTCGGGCACCGCACCGGCATGGGCGGCGACAAGCGGGCAGCCGCAGGTCATGGCTTCCAAAGGCGGCAGGCCAAAACCTTCATAGCGCGATGGAAAAATCAGGCAGAGTGCGTTTTCGTATAACGCGCGCAATTCGGCATCACT